>NZ_BCBQ01000068.1:0-34493 GCF_001320885.1 Pseudomonas sp. NBRC 111140 | reverse complement strand
ACCAATGCGGTGCGCACCGGCTGGGATGGCATCCTTGCCGAGCAGCTCGATGCCCGTCATCGCCCGTGCAACTTCGTGGCGCATCTGAAGCAGGCAGCGGCCTGTGACAGCCGTGGCTGAGCTCAGCCAGGCCCGGCCGCTGATGCCGGTGGAACAGGCCCTGGAGCAGCTGCTGGCATTGGCCGAGGCGGCACCGATCCGCGACACCGAGAACTTGCCGCTGGCCGAAGCCGAAGGCCGTGTGTTGGCCACCGACCTGGTGGCGTCGCTCGACCTGCCGCCCTGGCCGAACAGCGCCATGGACGGTTATGCCTTGCGTAAAGCCGACTGGCAGGGCCAGCCGCTGCCGGTCAGCCAGCGTATTTTCGCCGGCCATGCGCCACAGCCGCTGCAACCGGGCACCTGCGCGCGGATCTTCACCGGTGCACCGGTGCCGGAAGGGGCCGACTGCGTCGAGATGCAGGAAAACACCGAAGTGCTCGAAGATGGCCGGGTGCGTTTTCTCGAAGCGTTGCAAACCGAACAGAACATACGCCCTCAGGGCCAGGAAACCCGCAAGGGCGAACAGGTAATGAGCGCCGGTACCCGCCTCGGGCCGATCGAGCTGGGCCTGGCGGCGACCCTGGGGTATGGCCGCCTGGATCTAGTGCGCAAGGTGAAAGTGGCGGTGCTGTCTACCGGCGACGAACTGGTCGAGCCCGGCCTACCGCTGGGGCCTGGGCAAATCTACAACAGCAACCGCAGGTTGCTGGTCAGCTGGCTGCAGCGACTGGGCTGCGAAGTGGTCGACGCCGGCATCCTGCCAGATGACCTGGCCCGTACCCGCACCTGCCTGGCCGAGCTGGGGGGCGTAGACCTGATCCTGTCCACCGGCGGTGTCTCGGTGGGCGAGGCCGACTACCTTGGTGCTGCCCTGCGCGAAGCTGGCGAGCTGGCGCTGTGGAAGCTGGCGATCAAGCCGGGCAAGCCGCTGACGTTTGGCCACTTCCAGGGCGTGCCGGTGATCGGCCTGCCAGGTAACCCGGCCTCGACGCTGGTCACCTTTGGCCTGCTGACCCGGCCCTACCTGCTGCGCCGCCAGGGTGTGGCCGACGTCACGCCATTGCGCTTCGATATGCCAGCGGGCTTTGACTGGCCCAAGCCTGGGACGCGCCGCGAATACCTGCGTGCGCGCATCGAGCAGGGCCAGGTGCGCATCTACAAGAACCAGAGCTCGGGTGTGCTGCGTAGCGCGGCCTGGGCCGAGGGCTTGGTAGAGGTGCGTGAGGGCAGCACGCCAAAGCGCGGTGACAGCGTGCCGTTCATCCCCTTCAGCGAGTTACTTGGCTGAGCGACCCAGCCAGGCATTGGCCAGCGGCGCGGCCTCGGCCGGGGCCACCTGGGTCAGGCGCATGTGCACATTCTCCAGTTGCTGGGCGGCCACGCTCCAGTCGTGGCGCTGGCGGGCGAACTGGCGCCCGGCCGCGCTCAACTGGCTCATGCGCCAGGGCTGGTTGAGCAGCTGGGTGATCAGCAGCGCCAGTTGGTCACCGTCGTCGCTGCCCAGGTAATGCTCGCCATTGTTCGCGCTCAGGCCTGAAACGCCCTTGCCGGTGGTGATTACTGGCAGGCCGGCGGCCATCGCTTCGAGGATTTTCACCTTCGAGCCACCGGCATAGCGCAGTGGCGCGAAAAACAGCGCGGAGCGCCGCTGCAGTTCACGCAGGTCGGGTCGGTAGCCCAACCACTCGATGCGCGGGTCGTTCCAGTGCAATTTCCAGTTGGCGGGCATTGCATGCCCGGCAATTGCCAGGCGCACCGCTGGGTTGCTCATCCATACCTGCGGCATGATGTCTTCCAGCGCCCATTCGATGGCCTCCAGGTTGGCGCCATATTCGAAGTTGCCGACGAACAACAGGCGTTGGCTGTGCAGCGCAGGTTGTACCTGCTGGTAAAAATCACAATCCACACCATTGACCACCACGTTCACTGGGCGCCCGCTGATCTGGCCAATCAGTTCGGCATCGTGGGTGCTGACCGCCACCAGCTCGGTGGGCTGGCGCAGTACGCGATGTTCCCAGCGCCGATAGCGCCAGCGGTCGAAGGCGTTGAGCGGGCGTAGCCACAGCGGCAGGCGGTCGTGGCAAGCGCCGCCCATAACCGACTCCAAGGTGTGCTCGCTGAGCATGTAGGGCAGCCCTCGGGCCTGCAGGGCTTTTTCGAACGGCTGGAAGCTGTAGCTGTGCTCGATCTGGATGACGTCCCAGGGCTCGTCCAGCAACTGCTCGAAGCGGTGCCGCAGGCAAGAGGAAAGGCCATTGATGATGGCTCGCATGGGGTAGTCGATGATGGGTGAAGCCAGCAGGTTCAGCGGGCTGTGCAGCGGGCGGCGGGGCAAAACGATCAGGCGTTCGAGCAGTGGTTCCAGGGCATCACGAGCGCCATCGCTGAGGGGGATTTTCGACTGCACCAGCAGGGTGATCCGGTGGCCGCGTTGAGCCAGTGCGCGCAGCAAGTGGTATTGCCGGGTCTTGCAGCCGCTGGTGGTCGGCCAGGGCAAGTAAGGCAGTGTCCAGAGAATGCGCATTACCCGGAATCCTCGTGAAAGGTTGCAGATAGCAAAACGCGCCCATTGGCAGCAGTGGGGGAGCCACTGCCGGGCGCGTCCATGGCAAAAGGTGTATCTGCTGAGCATAGCCGGGCATTCCCAGGCGTGGGAAAAATGACCGGCCTGCACGATTCTTTGCCAGGGTATGCAACGATCCGGGCGTGCCAGTGGTCGAGATCTGGGTTGGCCCATTTTACGGAGACGCGCACATGCAAGGGCGCAAGGCAATGCTGGTGCTGCACGGCAAGCAGGCGATGAACGAAGAGGTCCGCAGCGCCGTGCGCGAGCTGCGCGATAGTGGCTGGGTGCTGGATGTACGAGTCACTTGGGAAGCGGGCGACGCCCAGCGGTTGGTCGCTGAAGCACTGGCTGCGGGTTACAGCCATATCGTCGCCGGTGGCGGTGATGGCACATTACGCGATGTGGCCGAGGCCATGGGGTTGGCCGCCACCAGCGCCAGCCTGGCCTTGTTGCCATTGGGTACGGCCAACGATTTTGCCAAGGCCGCTGGCATCCCCCAGGTGCCAGCCTCGGCGCTGGCTTTGTTGAATGTCGCGCCACAACCCATAGACCTGGGGCAGGCTGGTGACCAGCTGTTCCTCAACATGGCCACTGGCGGCTTTGGCAGCCAGGTCACCGCCAATACCTCGGAAGACCTCAAGAAGGTGTTGGGCGCTGCCGCCTACCTGTTCACCGGGTTGTCGCGCTTCAGTGAGCTGCAGGCGGCTTCGGTGGAGTTGCAGGGCCCGGACTTCCACTGGCAAGGGGACTTATTGGCGCTGGGTATCGGCAATGGCCGTCAGGCGGGGGGCGGGCAGGTGCTATGCCCTGAGGCCATCATCAACGACGGTCTGCTTGATATCGCCATCCTGCCTGCGCCACAGGAAGTGGTAGGGGCGCTACGTGACTTGTTGGCCGGTGACGGCCTGTTCATTCGGGCCAGGTTGCCGTGGGTCGAGATCAAGAGCGCGCAAGGGCTGGACATCAACCTCGATGGCGAGCCCTTGCAGGCTGCCAACCTGCGCTTTCAGGCCAGGCCTGCGGCGTTGCGCCTGCACCTGCCGGCCGGGTCGCCATTGCTCAGTCGTCCAGGCTGATGATTTTCTCGCGCACGGCGAACAGCACCAGGCCCGCTACGTCGTGAATTTGCAGGCGCTTCATGATTTGCGAACGGTGGGTTTCAATGGTCTTGATCGACAGGCCCAGGCCTGTAGCAATTTCCCGGGTGGACTTGCCGCGCACTATCAGGCGCAGAATCTCCAGTTGCCGTGCCGTCAGGTTGTGCCGCTCGCCAGCGCTTTGCTTGCCTTGCTTGGTGTGGCGCAGCGCCTGGTTGATGACGGTGTGGGCAATGGCCGGGCTGAGGTAACGCTCGCCGTTGCGCACGGCGCTCAGGGCCTGTTCCAGCTCGGTGGCGCTGGTGTCCTTGAGCAGATAGCCGTGGGCGCCGCTTTCCAGGGCCCGCATGATCAGGTCCGGGTCGGTGTGCATCGACAGGATCAGCACCTTGCACGTGCTGCCGCTGGCCCGCAGCTGGGTGAGAGCGTCCAGGCCGCTGGTCGAACGCATCGAGATGTCCAGCAGGACGATGTCTGGGGCCAGTGTGCGAACCTGTTCGAGCAACTGGCTGCCATCATCGGCTTCGCCGATCACATCATAGCCGGGGATATCGCAGACCAACGCACGTACCCCGGCGCGGATCAATGAGTGGTCGTCTACCAGCAGCAGCCTACAGGTCATGGGCGGGCGTACTCCTGGCGCGCTGCTGGGTGCGCGGAGGCCACGGGAACATCGCCTCGATCTGCGTGCCCAGGCCAAGTTGGCTGGTAATGTCGAGCCTACCCTGCAGCGCGGTTACCCGCTCCTGCATGCCGGCCAGGCCGCGCTGGCCGGCCTCGGCCGGGTGGCGGGCGGGTACGAAACCACAGCCATCGTCGTGGATCGACAAAGTAAGCCCCTCTGGAGTGCGCTGCAGGCGAATGACCAGGTTGTGCGCCTGGGCGTGACGCAGCATGTTGGTCACCGCCTCCTGGGTGATACGGAACACTGCCATGGCTACCGTCTCGTCGATGCCGCCCAGTCGCTGGTTGCACGCCAGGCTCCAGTGCACCCCGCTGCTGGCCAAGGTACGTACCAGGTGCGCACGCAGGCTGGCTTCCAGGCCCAGGCTGGCCAACTGCCGCGGGTTGAGCAGGGCAGATACATCCCGGACGTTGCCCAAGGTGTCATCCAGCGTGCTGCGCAGGGCGTCGCAGTGGTTCTGCAACTCGTCGGGCATGCGCCGCTGCAACCACTGCAATTGCAGCTTGGCGGCGGTGAGCAGTTGGCCGATGTCGTCGTGCAGTTCCCGGCCCAGGTGCTGACGCTCATCTTCCTGCACCTTGAGCATGCGCTCGGCCAGCTCGGCCGGACGCAGGCTGATCGACCTGGCGCCCAGGCCCAGTTGCACAGCGGCGCCCAGCGTGGCGACCAGCTGCAGCATCAGCAGGCTGGGCGGGATTGCCTGATGGGTCAGGTACAGCGCCAGGTTGGCAAGCAGCGAGGCCACGCACAGCCCGACCGTCGTCCAACGCAGCAGGGCAGCGCGGGGGCAGCAACGCAGAGAAGTCTTCAAGCGTGGGAACATAGATAGGGAAGCCACTGAAGTCTTGCTGATGGAGGCCTTGCACAATGCTGGTCAGAGGCTTTGGCGCAGTACTTTCGATATTTTTTTAAACACGTGATCTTGCAACCTTGCTTCCGGTAGCAAGCGTTTGTGGGGGCGCATATTACCACTTCGCATTGCATCGGTCGCGGCTGGGTAACGCTTTGAAACGCCTGCTGGTCGGGCAGTTTCGGGTAGCAAAGTGCCACCCTTTAGTCACTCACTGTGCACTTGTGCTGCAACTAGCGCGGTCAAGTTTCAACGTGACACTGAAAAACTTGAAGCACTTTTCAAGTTCGACCATGGTGGTACTTGAACAAGCAGCCTTAGTTGCACTTCATGCAAAGTCAATACGTGGAGGTAGAGCGGCTGGGGTGCGTGCCGGCTGCCATGTGGCTGTGCGGGTGAATGCACTCGCTGCCTTGCTCATTGCAAAATGCGCAGGCTGGCGCAAAGGGCTGTTGCACGACCTTGGCCAACTCGCCCAGTAGCACCAGCTGCTCGCCGATGTCCAGGTTCAACCGCCCGGTCCGGGTATCTACCAGCTCCAGCTGCCAGGCCAGCAGGGTCAGGCAGGCCCCTATCGCAGGTAGGGCGGCACGTTGCAGGCAAGCACCGTGGCAGGCCGGGGCGAGCAACTGTTGCAGGGCAGTGGTGTAGTGGGCGACTTCACGCAGGCCCAGGCGTGTGGCCTGTCGGGCGAGGCTGTCGAGGGCGTTTTCCAGGCAGCGACAGGCGTCCAGGTCATTGTCGATCAGCTCCAGATGCTGCAGGCACTCCTGGGCCTGGGTCAGCAGCACTTGGGCATCCAGCAGGAAGCCCTGCAGGGCGTCATCGAACGATAAGGCAGTGTCCATCATCAGGTCCCCGCGCGTGGATGAGGCGCGGGGGGCGGGCACGCCAAAACGATAGCTAGCAAAAGCCTGACTCCATTCATGCAATGAGAATGGCGTCACATTAATGGCTAAAGGATATCGCGAACATCAGGTTGCACCCGATTGCTGCTAAGGGTTTCCCTGATGCGAGGCTAGGGTGGGGAACTTTTGCCGAAGCCTTGATTTGCGCTGGATGCCCGCAGTAAAGCATGATGGCATGGTGATATCAATTGCCTTCGCAGCATTTTCCCGCAGGGGTCAAGGTGTGTGTGGAGCCGCCGATACAGGGTAGATGATTTCACTTTTTTCGACTTGAGCCTGGGGGCTTTCCAATGGCTGGCATTCTCGACACGGTAGACCAACGCACGCAATTGGTGGGTGAGAACCGCCTGGAAATTCTGATGTTTCGCCTGGCCGGTCGCCAGTTGTTCGCGATCAACGTGTTCAAGGTGCAGGAAGTGCTGCAACTGCCCAAGCTCACACTGATGCCCCAGCGCCATGCCTTCGTCTGCGGTGTGGTGAACCTGCGCGGGCAAACCCTGCCGGTGATCGACCTGTCCCAGGCGATTGGCATGCGCCCGCTGCAACCGGGGCCGGACAGCACGATCATCGTCACCGAATACAACCGCTCGGTGCAGGCTTTCCTGGTGGGCGGTGTCGACCGCATCGTCAACATGAACTGGGAGTCGATCATGCCGCCGCCGACTAGCGCCGGCCGCCAGCATTATCTGACCGCCATCACCAAGGTCGACGAAAAACTGGTCGAAGTGATCGACGTGGAGAAGGTGCTGGCTGAAATCGTGCCATACAACGCTCGGGTCTCTGGCGATAAACTCGCCGACCCGGTGCTGGCCCGGGCCCGTGGCCGCGAGGTGTTGCTGGTGGATGACTCCAGTGTGGCCCTGGCGCAGTTGCGCGATACCTTGTCCCAGTTGGGCATGAAGCTGCACGTGGCCAGTGATGGTCTGAAGGCGCTGCGCATGCTCAAGGGCTGGGCGGATGCTGGCGAGGACGTGTGCGAGAAGCTGCTGATGGTGTTTACCGATGCCGAAATGCCGGAAATGGATGGCTACCGGCTAACCACCGAGATCCGCAGCGATGCGCGCCTGCGGCCCCTTTATGTGGTGCTGCATACCTCGCTGTCGGGCAGCTTCAACGAATCCATGGTGAAGAAGGTGGGCTGCGACAACTTCCTTTCCAAGTTCCAGCCTGATCGCTTGGTCGACGTGGTCAAGCAACGCCTGTTGCTGGATAGCGCCACTGCGTGAACGTTGAGCCGGCCAAGTATAAGCTTGGCTTTTGGCATGACGCGAGGCAGCAGGGATGTTTCTAAGTGAGTTGTATCGATACCCGGTGAAGTCGGGGCGGGCGCAAAGCCTGCAGACCGCAGCCGTGGGGTTGCTGGGCGTGCAAGGCGACCGCCGCTGGATGGTGGTCGAGGAGGAAAACGGACGCTTCCTGACCCAGCGTGCCTGGCCACAACTTGGCCAGATCGACGCGCGCGAAGACGACAGCGGTCAGTTGCTGCTACAGGCCCCTGGGCAGGATCTGTTGCAGGTGCCTGTGCCGCCTGCGGATGACGCCCTGCGCGGCGTGACCATCTGGCGCGATACCCTGCGTGTGCCGGACGCCGGCGATGCCGCGGCGGCCTGGCTGAGCGAGTTGCTGGGTAAAGCCGTACGCCTGGTGCATTGCCCGGAGCCGCGTGCGCGTTACCTGCCCAATGGTTATGGCTTCAACAGTGATCGGGCGGCGTTTCCGGATCGCTTCCCGTTGCTGTTGATTGGTCAGGGCTCGCTGGACGAGCTCAACCGGCGCATCGGCCGGCCCATGGAGATGCTGCGCTTTCGCCCCAACCTGGTGGTGCAGGGGGCAGCGCCGTTTGCCGAGGATGGTTGGAAGCGAATTCGTATAGGCAGCCTGGAATTTCGCGTGCTCAAGCCCAGTGTGCGGTGCATTTTCACCACCATCGATCCGGCTACCGGGGAGCGCAGTGCCGACCGTGAGCCGATGGCGACGCTCAAAACCTTTCGCGAGAAGGAGGGGGATGTGCTGTTCGGGCAAAACCTGGCGGTGGATGGCAGTGGGCGGTTAGAGGTAGGGATGCAGGTAGAGGTTCTGGAATAGCCGTGTTGCCAGCGCCAGCACTGGCCCTAGTAGGCGCGACACCAGGCCGCTCCTGCAAGGGCTGTACAGGCTCTGCAACCCTTACATGTCGTCGAAATACCGCTCATGCCAATCCACCAGCGGCTGTGGCGAATTCAGCTTCTGCCCGTAGATCACCGAATACGACAGCACGTTCTGCACATACTGGCGTGTTTCGTCGAACGGGATCGACTCCACCCATACATCGAAACTCAGGTGCTTGGCGCCTTTGAGCCACTGACGCACGCGCCCGGGGCCGGCGTTGTAGGCCGCCGAAGCCAGCACTCGATTGCCGTTGAATTGGCTGTGTACCTGGCTCAGGTAGGCCGCACCCAGCTGGATGTTCTTGTCTGGGTTCAGCACTTGCGCGGGTGATGCCAGCGGGATGCTGAACTTGCGCGCGGTCTCTTTGGCGGTGGCCGGCATCAGTTGCATCAGGCCGCTGGCGCCCACCGGTGAGCGTGCGTCTTCCATGAAGGCGCTTTCCTGGCGGGTGATGGCGAATACCCAGCTCGAATGCAGGCCGCGAACTTTGGCCTCGCGTACCAGGGTGTCGCGGTGGGCCATCGGGAAGCGGATGTCCAGGTCGTCCCAGTACTGCGCCTGACTGATGGTACGGATAGCCGGGAAATACCAGCGCAGCTCATAGCCCAGGCGTGCCTGGGCAACCATTTCGTCGCGGGTGAAGTGACGGCTGACGTGGTACCACTCGCGGCGGCCTTCGACGATCTGGCCACGGGCGTGGAATTCCAGTGCGCGTTGAATGCCGGGCGTATTGCGCACCTTTTTGACCAGTTGCGGGCTCAGCGGCAGTGGCTTGTTGTTCAGTTGGTAAGGCGTCTGTGCCCGGTCGGCGGCCAGGAAACCATAGAAGTCGCGTTCACGCGCCACGGTCTTGTACAGCAGTGGAATCTGCGGGTTGTTTGGCTGTGCCAGCTCCAGGCTGCGAGCCTGCCAGTACTTCCAGCGGCTGCTGCTGGCCAGGTCCTGGGGCAGGCGTTTGGTCAACTCGTAGGCGTCTTCCCAGCGGCCCAGGCGCAGCAGCAGGCGCAGGCGCCATTCGCTGACGGTGTTGTCGCGCAGCTCGGGGTCGTAGCGGGTCATGAGGTCGAGCGCGCGCGGGTCGTAACGACGCGCCAGGGTCAGGCCGATTTCGCGGGCGATGGCCACCTTTTCGTCGCGGGAGAAGTGCATGCGCTGGGCGTAGTCGTCGAGTAGCGCCATGGCTCGCTCCGGGTCCTGCCGGGCCAGGCGACGAAGGCCGAGGCTGACCACGTCGGACATCGCTTCGTTGACCGGGGTGAAGCGTGACGGCTGGTTGAGCAGCTCGGGCTTCTGCGCCACGTCGACCAGCAGGCTCCCCTGCGGGCCGAGGGTAGTCAGGGTTTTGACCAGGTTGTTAGCCAGGCCATAGTTGCGTGCTTGGGCCGCCAGTTTGGTGCGTTCCCAGCGCTTGGCCTCGGTCAGCTGGCCTTCGGCTGCCCACATGCCGAACAGTGTGTCGCAGGCAGCGGGTTGCGACTTGCCGACGTTCCACAGCTTATCGGCGGTGGCGTAGCCTTCGGCGCGCAGGCCGTGGCTGAGCTGGTACTGGCCGTTGAGGCAGTCCAGTTCGGTGAAGTTGAGCTTGGGGTCGTAGTACTTGACGAAGGTGTCCCACTCGCCGCGCTCGGCCAGCCAGCGCAACCAACGCAGCTTCATCCAGTTGGCCTGGGGCAGGTCGCCATGCTTGGCGAGAAAACCTTCGATCTCCTGGTTGCTGGCGCTTTTCAGGCGGGCGGTGAGCTCGTCGTAGGCCAGGTAGGGCGTCAGCGGGTAGTCGCTCAGGGCCTGGGCATAGCGCAGGTATGGGCCTTTGTCGCCTTTGGCCAGCGCACGCTTGGCCTCGTCATAATACTGGCGTTGCAGGGTCAGGTCGGTGGCCTGCGCCGCGCAGGTGGCGGCGGTAAGCAGCAGGCAGGATGCAATATGTAACAGGCGGCTGCGCATGATACGTCCGGGCAGTTGAACCATGGGGAAGTGACGGCGGAGCCAGCACTGTTGAAAGCTATTGCCTTAGCTTAGCCGTTTGCCGGCGGCGGGTGAAAGCACTGTGCTTGTATCGGGATATTAAGTACGACCAGATGTCACCTGTCGCTCGCCGGTGGGGCTGGCGGGTGCCGTCGAGGCCCAAGTCAGGTAGAATGCGCGCCCGATTTATGGAGACCAACATGACCCTGCTCAAATTCAGCGATGTGTCCCTCGCATTCGGCGCCATGCCGCTGCTGGACAAAGTGTCCTGGCAGATCGCTCGTGGCGAGCGGGTGTGCATCATCGGCCGCAACGGCACCGGCAAGTCGAGCATGCTGCGCCTGGTCAAGGGCGAGCAGAAGGGCGATGACGGTGAAATCTGGCGTGCCCCTGGCCTGAAGATCGGCGAGCTGCCTCAGGAGCTGCCGGTGGCCGACGAGCGCACGGTGTTCGACGTGGTTGCCGCTGGCCTGGACGGTGTGGGCGAGTTGCTGGCGCAGTTCCATCACCTGAGCATGAACATCCAGGGCGACGAAGACCTGGAAAAACTCATGCACGTTCAGCACGAGCTGGAAGCCCGTGACGGCTGGCGCCTGCAGCAGGTGGTGGAAAGCACCCTGAGCCGCTTGCAGCTGCCGGCCGACAAGACCCTGGCCGAGTTGTCCGGTGGCTGGCGCCGCCGTGTGCTGCTGGCTCAGGCTCTGGTGTCCGAGCCCGACCTGCTGCTGCTCGATGAGCCAACCAACCACCTGGATATCGGCGCCATCGCCTGGCTTGAAGAGGCCCTGCGCGGCTTCAACGGCGCGGTGCTGTTCATTACCCACGACCGTTCCTTCCTGCAGAACCTGGCCACCCGTATCCTTGAGCTGGATCGCGGCGGCCTGATCGACTGGAACGGCGACTACGCCAGCTTCCTGGTGCACAAGGAGGCCGCATTGGCCGCCGAAGAAACCGCCAACGCGCTGTTCGACAAGCGCCTGGCCCAGGAAGAAGTGTGGATTCGCCAGGGTATCAAGGCCCGGCGTACCCGTAACGAAGGCCGCGTGCGTGCACTGAAGGCGTTGCGTGTGGAGCGTGGCGAGCGCCGTGAGCGCCAGGGCAAGGCCAACATCCAGATCGAAGCAGCGGACAAATCCGGCAAGCAGGTGATGGTGCTGGAAAATGTCAGCTTCCATCACAAGGACGGTCCCCTGCTGGTCAAGGATTTCTCCATGGTCCTGCAACGCCAGGATCGTATCGGTCTACTGGGCGCGAATGGTACCGGCAAGACCACGTTGCTCAAGATGATGCTGGGCGACCTTGAGCCCACCGCGGGCAAAGTGGAGCGCGGTACCAAGCTTGAGGTGGCCTATTTCGACCAGATGCGCCACCAGCTCGACCTGGAAAAGACCGTGATCGACAACCTGGCCGAAGGCCGCGATTTCATCGAGATCGATGGTCAGAACCGCCACGTGCTGAGCTACCTTGGCGATTTCCTGTTCAGCCCCCAGCGTGCGCGCACGCCGGTCAAGGCGCTGTCGGGTGGTGAGCGTGCGCGGCTGCTGCTGGCCAAGCTGTTCAGCAAGCCGGCCAACCTGCTGGTACTCGACGAACCGACCAACGATCTGGATGTGGAAACCCTCGAGCTGCTCGAAGAGGTGCTGTCCAACTACAAGGGCACCGTGCTGATGGTCAGCCACGACCGGGCCTTCCTCGACAACGTCGTCACCAGCACCCTGGTGTTCGAAGGCGAGGGCAAGGTGCGTGAGTATGTGGGTGGTTACGAGGACTGGATTCGTCAGGGCGGCTCGCCGAAACTGCTGGGCGTGACCGAGAGCAAAGGTGGCAAGTCCGCACTCAACAGCGCGGTTGTGGAGAAGGTCGAGGCCAAGCCCGCGCCCGTTGCGGCACCAGTGGTGGAAGAGGCTTCGAAAAAGAAACTCAGCTACAAGCTGCAGCGTGAGCTGGAGATGCTGCCAGGGCAGATCGACGAAGTTGAACAGCGCATGGCTGAGGCTCAGGAAGAAGTGAATGCGGCGGGCTTCTACCAGCGGCCGATCGCGGAAACCTCGGCAGTGCTGGCCAACATCGAGAAGCTGCAAGGTGAGCTGGATGCGTTGGTAGAGCGCTGGGCTGAGCTGGAAGGCTGATCGGCGTCAGCCAGATCTGGCCTCCTTGCGGGCAAGCCCGCGAAGAGGCCAGATCTGGTTAAGTCATTCTTTCTTCAGCAGGCGTACCGCCAGCACATCACACGGCGCGCCATGCAGCACGTCATTGGCCGTGGAGCCCAGCAGCAGCGCCAGACCATGACGGCCATGGCTGCCGACCACGATCAGGTCGCAGTTCTGGTCCTTGGCCAGCTGGTGGATTTCCTGGCGCGGTTGGCCGTAGGTCAAGTGGGAGTCGCCGCGCTTGATGTCCGGGTATTTATTGAACAGGCGGTCCATGCGCTCTTTGGCCTGGTCGAACTGCTGCTGTTGCAGTTGCGACAGGTCCATCGGCACGTCACCGCCAAATGCCATGGCCATCGGCTCGACGATGTGCACCAGCGAAACCTTGGCGTTCGAAGGCGCGGCCAGCGCCATGGCGCGCTTGATCACCGGGTCGCATTCTTCGGTCAGGTCGACGGCAACCAGAAGATGTTCGTAGGACATGAGCGGTACTCCTGACAATCGCGATAGAAGAAGTATGGTCGCTTTCGGGCGGGTCTACCGTGAAAAATGGCTAACCAGCTCATTTGCAACGCTTTATGGGATGTACTGATATGACGGTATTGCTGGTGGTGTCAATCCTTGCGCTGATTCTCAGCCCGCTTTCCTGGCTGCGCAGCTCGCGCAAGCAGAGCGAGCAGATGAAGCTGCGCCTGGAGGCGCGGCGCATGGGCCTGGCCATGCAACTGGCGCCGCAGCAGTGGCCGCACTGGCTGGAAAAGGAGCCGCCAAGCCCTTGCCCGCAGTACCACCGGGCCAGGCGCCGTGGGCATGAGGACAGCTTTAGCTTCTGGCAGGTCAGCCCGGGGGTGTGGTGGAACCAGTGGCGCGAACCCTGCGAAGACCCGCGCTTCATGGAGGCGTTGGCGCGCCTGCCGGCGAGCGTCTACAAGGTCGAGGCCGATGCGCGGATGATTGCCTTGTACTGGACCGAACGGGGCGATACGGCTGTATTGCAGGATGTTGCCTACGCCCTCGAAACCCTGGCCTGAGTCCTGCCTTGCTCCCGCAGGGTAGGCGTCACGCGCGATAAACCTGTTCTCAAACGACAAAGCGGCGGCTTGGCAGAACCCTGAAGGGGTGGGGTGCCAAGTCGCCGCTTTGCGTTCTGCTGCGCAGAAAAGGCCAGGCAGGCCGGGTATTCATTCAAGCAAGTGCCAGTGTAGCCGCCCGCGCTTGCCACGCAAGCCGAAAGTTGCAGCACACTGCCAGCGCGTGTGGTCAATCGCTGACATGAATGCTCGGCGATCACTGTCATCATGTTTTGTACCCATCCGATACAAAATGACTGGAAAGTCGCGTTTTCCCCGTGCTCGTGAGCATTTGACAACGCCGATCTTTTCGGAGAATGTGTGCACACCCAAATCAAACGGGCGTATGAATTGAGCGTTTGTATGTCATGACGCCAAGCCATACTTCCGACTAGCGCGCTGACGGGTGTGCCTGGGGCAGGGCAGCTAGGCCTGCTTTTGCTGCAGCGATCGGCGTGTACAGTTCAGCTTCCATATCGTGGAGATCAGTTGATGATTTACGAAGGTAAAGCCATCACGGTTAAGGCTCTTGAAAGTGGCATCGTCGAGCTCAAGTTCGACCTCAAGGGTGAGTCCGTCAACAAGTTCAACCGCCTGACCCTGAACGAGCTGCGCCAGGCCGTCGAAGCCATCCAGGCCGACGCCTCGGTCAAGGGCGTGATCGTCAGCAGTGGCAAGGACGTGTTCATCGTCGGCGCCGACATCACCGAGTTCGTCGACAACTTCAAGCTGCCCGAGGCCGAACTGGTCGCCGGCAACCTGGAAGCCAACCGCATCTTCAACGCCTTCGAAGACCTCGAAGTGCCCACCGTTGCCGCCATCAACGGCATCGCCCTGGGCGGCGGCCTGGAAATGTGCCTGGCAGCCGACTACCGGGTCATGTCCAGCAGCGCCAAGATCGGCCTGCCAGAAGTCAAGCTGGGTATCTACCCTGGCTTCGGCGGCACCGTGCGTCTGCCACGCCTGATCGGCTCGGACAACGCCATCGAGTGGATCGCCGCCGGCAAGGAAAACCGTGCCGAGGACGCCCTGAAAGTGGGGGCCGTTGACGCCGTGGTCGCCCCTGAGCTGCTGCTGGCCGGTGCTCTCGACCTGATCAAGCGCGCCATCAGTGGCGAGCTGGATTACAAGGCCAAGCGCCAGCCAAAGCTGGAGAAACTCAAGCTCAACGCCATCGAGCAGATGATGGCCTTCGAGACCGCCAAGGGCTTTGTCGCCGGCCAGGCCGGGCCGAACTACTCAGCCCCGGTCGAAGCCATCAAGTCCATTCAGAAAGCCGCCAACTTCGGTCGCGACAAAGCGCTGGAAGTCGAAGCCGCAGGCTTTGCCAAGCTGGCCAAGACTTCGGTCGCCGAGAGCCTGATCGGCCTGTTCCTCAACGACCAGGAGCTCAAGCGCAAGGCCAAGGCGCATGACGAAATCGCCCATGACGTGAAGCAGGCCGCCGTGCTCGGCGCCGGCATCATGGGTGGCGGCATTGCCTACCAGTCGGCGGTCAAGGGCACCCCGATCCTGATGAAGGACATCCGCGAGGAAGCCATCCAGCTGGGCCTGAACGAGGCCTCCAAGCTGCTCGGCAACCGCGTCGAGAAGGGCCGCCTGACCCCGGCCAAGATGGCCGAGGCACTCAACGCCATTCGCCCGACCCTGTCCTATGGCGATTTCGCCAATGTCGACATCGTCGTCGAGGCCGTGGTCGAGAACCCGAAGGTCAAGCAAGCGGTACTGGCGGAAGTGGAAGGCCAGGTGAAGGACGATGCGATCCTCGCCTCCAACACTTCGACCATTTCTATCAACCTGCTGGCCAAGGCGCTCAAGCGCCCGGAAAACTTCGTCGGCATGCACTTCTTCAACCCGGTGCACATGATGCCGCTGGTGGAAGTGATTCGTGGCGAGAAGTCCAGTGAAGTGGCGGTTGCCACCACCGTGGCCTACGCCAAGAAAATGGGCAAGAACCCGATCGTGGTCAACGACTGCCCGGGCTTTTTGGTCAACCGCGTGCTGTTCCCTTACTTCGGCGGCTTCGCCAAGCTGGTCAGTGCCGGTGTCGACTTCGTGCGCATCGACAAGGTAATGGAAAAGTTCGGCTGGCCGATGGGCCCGGCCTACCTGATGGACGTGGTCGGTATCGACACCGGCCACCATGGTCGCGACGTAATGGCCGAAGGTTTCCCGGACCGCATGAAGGACGAGCGCCGCTCGGCCGTCGATGCGCTGTACGAGGCCAACCGCCTGGGCCAGAAGAATGGTAAAGGCTTCTACGCCTACGAAACCGACAAGCGCGGCAAGCCGAAGAAGGTCTTCGACGCCACCGTGCTCGATGTGCTCAAGCCGATCGTGTTCGAGCAGCGTGAAGTCACCGACGAAGACATCATCAACTGGATGATGGTCCCGCTGTGCCTGGAGACCGTGCGCTGCCTGGAGGACGGCATCGTCGAAACCGCTGCCGAAGCCGATATGGGCCTGGTCTACGGCATTGGTTTCCCTCCCTTCCGCGGTGGTGCGCTGCGTTACATCGACTCGATCGGTGTTGCCGAATTCGTCGCCCTGGCCGATCAGTATGCCGATCTGGGGCCGCTGTACCACCCGACCGCCAAGCTGCGTGAAATGGCCAAGAACGGCCAGCGCTTCTTCAACTGAGCGGTCAACGAGCTAGAGCGAGAGATTTGATATGAGCCTGAATCCAAGAGACGTGGTGATTGTCGACTTCGGTCGCACGCCAATGGGCCGCTCCAAGGGTGGCATGCACCGTAATACCCGCGCCGAAGACATGTCGGCGCACCTGATCAGCAAGTTGCTGGAACGCAACGGCAAGGTTGACCCGAAAGAAGTCGAGGACGTGATCTGGGGCTGCGTCAACCAGACCCTGGAACAGGGCTGGAACATCGCCCGCATGGCGTCGCTGATGACCCAGATCCCGCACACCTCTGCGGCCCAGACCGTCAGCCGTCTTTGCGGTTCGTCGATGAGCGCGCTGCACACTGCCGCCCAGGCGATCATGACCGGTAACGGTGATGTGTTCGTGGTCGGTGGCGTGGAGCACATGGGGCACGTCAGCATGATGCACGGCGTCGATCCCAACCCGCACCTGTCCTTGCATGCCGCCAAGGCTTCCGGGATGATGGGCCTGACTGCAGAAATGCTCGGCAAGATGCATGGCATCACCCGTGAGCAGCAGGACCTGTTCGGCGTGCGTTCGCACCAGTTGGCCCACAAGGCCACGGTCGAAGGCAAGTTCAAGGACGAGATCATCCCGATGCAGGGCTATGACGAGAACGGCTTCCTGAAGGTGTTCGATTTCGACGAAACCATTCGCCCGGAAACCACCCTCGAAGGCCTGGCGTCGCTCAAGCCGGCGTTCAACCCGAAAGGGGGGACTGTCACGGCCGGTACCTCGTCGCAGATCACTGATGGCGCATCGTGCATGATCGTCATGTCCGGCCAGCGTGCCATGGACCTGGGGATCCAGCCATTGGCAGTGATCCGTTCGATGGCGGTGGCCGGTGTCGATCCGGCGATCATGGGCTACGGCCCGGTGCCTTCGACCCAGAAAGCCCTCAAGCGTGCCGGCCTGACCATGGCCGACATCGACTTCATCGAGCTCAACGAAGCCTTCGCTGCACAGGCCCTGCCAGTGCTGAAAGACTTGAAAGTGCTCGACAAGATGGATGAGAAGGTTAACCTGCACGGCGGCGCGATTGCCTTGGGCCACCCGTTCGGTTGCTCCGGGGCGCGGATTTCCGGCACCCTGCTCAACGTCATGAAGCAAAATGGCGGTACGCTGGGGGTGGCGACCATGTGCGTCGGCCTGGGGCAAGGTATCACCACTGTCTTCGAACGCGTCTGATCGCGTAGCAGGACAGCAGCCGGGGCCATGTGCCCCGGTTTTGTTTTTTTCAGGTTTTTTCAAGAGGGTGTGCAACATGCAGATACAACCAGGCGTATACCGGCATTACAAAGGGCCTGAGTACCGTGTCTTCAGTGTTGCGCGGCACTCCGAAAGCGAAGAGTGGATGGTGTTCTACCAATGCCTGTATGGTGATTACAGCTTCTGGGTGCGCCCCCTTTCGATGTTCCAGGAGTGCGTCGAGGTTGACGGCGAGCAGGTGCCACGCTTTGCTTTGGTCAAGGCCGAAGAAGGGCTGCCTGGGTTGCTGGGCAAGTCGCACGAGTGATCGTCCGAGCTTGACCTCACACTTTTGCCACTATATATAGCGGTGCCGCGTCTGGCACCTGACGTGTTTTTCATCTTCAGATTCAGGAATACTCCGATCCATGGGCAAATCGCTGGTCATTGTGGAATCCCCGGCCAAGGCCAAGACCATCAACAAGTACCTGGGCAACCAGTACGTGGTGAAGTCGAGTATCGGCCATATCCGAGACCTCCCCACCAGCGGTTCGGCCAGCGCGAGCAAAGAGCCGGCCGCCAAGCGTGGCAAGGCCGCGGGTGAGGCTCCGGCCCTTTCGCCGAAAGAAAAAGCTCGTCGCCAGCTGGTAGCGCGCATGGGTGTCGACCCCGACCATGGCTGGAAGGCGAAGTACGAAATCCTGCCTGGCAAGGAAAAGGTGATCGAAGAACTGCGCCGCCTGGCCAAGGATGCCGACACCATCTATCTCGCAACCGACTTGGATCGCGAGGGGGAAGCCATTGCCTGGCACCTGCGCGAGGCCATCGGCGGCGACGACACCCGCTACAAGCGCGTGGTGTTCAACGAAATTACCAAGAAGGCCATTCAGGAGGCCTTCTCGCAGCCGGGCGAGCTGGACATCGACCGGGTCAACGCCCAGCAGGCGCGGCGCTTCCTTGACCGCGTGGTCGGTTACATGGTCTCGCCACTGCTGTGGGCCAAGATTGCCCGTGGCCTGTCCGCTGGCCGTGTGCAGTCGGTAGCGGTCAAGCTGGTGGTGGAGCGCGAGCGTGAAATCCGCGCGTTCATCCCGGAAGAGTACTGGGAGATCCACGCCGACCTCGGCACCGCGAAGAACGCCAAGGTGCGTTTTGAGGTGGCGCGCGAGAAGGGCGAGGCTTTCAAGCCGCTGAACGAAGCCCAGGCCATGGCTGCGCTAGAGAAGCTGAAGGCTTCCAGCTACAGCGTGGTCAAGCGTGAAGATCGCCCGACCAGCAGCAAACCGTCGGCGCCGTTCATTACTTCGACCCTGCAGCAGGCAGCCAGTAACCGCCTGGGCTTTGGGGTAAAGAAAACCATGATGATGGCCCAGCGCTTGTACGAAGCCGGCTACATCACTTACATGCGTACCGACTCGACCAACCTGTCGGCTGATGCCCTGGACATGGCGCGCAGCTACATCGAGCGTGAATTCGGCAAGCAGTACCTGCCGGAAGCGCCGCTGGTATACGGCAGCAAGGA
This sequence comes from Pseudomonas sp. NBRC 111140, assembly GCF_001320885.1. Lineage (NCBI taxonomy): Bacteria > Pseudomonadati > Pseudomonadota > Gammaproteobacteria > Pseudomonadales > Pseudomonadaceae > Pseudomonas > Pseudomonas sp. NBRC 111140. The sequence continues at coordinate 15,643 of NZ_BCBQ01000068.1, read as the reverse complement.
AGGCGCCCAGGAGGCGCACGAAGCGATTCGTCCTTCTGACGTGAATACCCACCCGACCAAGCTCAGTGGCATGGAGCGTGACGCCGAGCGCCTGTACGAGCTGATCTGGCGCCAGTTCCTGGCATGCCAGATGCCGCCTGCGCAGTACCTGTCCACCAGCGTTACCGTGGCTGCCGGTGATTTCGAGCTGCGTGCCAAGGGCCGTATCCTCAAGTTCGACGGTTACACCCGTGTGCTGCCACAGCAGAGCAAGCCGGGCGAAGACGACGTGCTGCCAGAAATGGTTCAGGGTGAAGCGCTAAAGCTGATCCAGATCGACCCGAGCCAGCACTTCACCAAGCCACCGGCGCGCTTCACCGAAGCCAGCCTGGTCAAGGAAATGGAAAAGCGCGGCATCGGCCGCCCATCGACCTACGCGGCGATCATTTCCACCATTCAGGACCGTGGCTATGTGACCCTGCACAACCGCCGCTTCTACTCCGAGAAGATGGGCGATATCGTTACCGAGCGCCTGTCGGAGAGCTTCTCCAACCTGATGGACTATGGCTTTACCGCCGACATGGAAGAGAACCTCGACGACGTGGCCCAGGGCGAGCGTGACTGGAAGAACGTGCTCGACGAGTTCTACGGCGACTTCAGCAAGAAGCTGCAGACTGCCGAGTCCAGCGAAGACGGCATGCGCGCCAACCAGCCGACCATGACCAACATTCCGTGCAAGGAATGTGGCCGGCCAATGATGATCCGCACCGCGTCCACCGGTGTGTTCCTGGGTTGCTCGGGTTACACCTTGCCGCCAAAAGAGCGCTGCAAGGCCACCGTCAACCTGGTGCCGGGCGACGAAATTGCCGCTGATGACGAGGGCGAATCGGAGTCGCGCGTGCTGCTGGGCAAGCACCGTTGCCCGATCTGCGCCACGGCGATGGACGCTTACCTGCTGGATGAGAAGCACAAGCTGCACATCTGCGGTAACAACCCCGATTGCGTTGGCTATGAGATCGAAGAGGGCAGCTACCGCATCAAGGGTTACGAAGGGCCTAGCCTGGAGTGCGACAAGTGCGGCAGCGAGATGCAATTGAAGACCGGTCGTTTCGGCAAGTTCTTCGGCTGCACCAACCCGGCATGCAAGAACACCCGTAAGCTGCTCAAGAGTGGCGAGGCGGCACCACCGAAGATGGACAAGGTGGACATGCCGGAGCTCAAGTGCGAGAAGGTCGACGACACCTATGTGCTGCGCGACGGTGCTTCGGGGTTGTTCCTGGCTGCCAGCCAGTTCCCTAAAAACCGCGAAACCCGCGCGCCGCTGGTGCTCGAGATCGTGCCGCACAAGCATGAGATCGACCCGAAGTACCACTTCCTGTGCGATGCGCCGCAGAAAGACCCAGATGGCCGCCCGGCGGTAATTCGCTACAGCCGCAAGACCAAGGAGCAGTACGTGCAGTCCGAGGTCGATGGCAAGCCGACCGGCTGGAAGGCGTTCTACGACGGTAATGCGTGGAAGGTTGAAGACAAGCGCTGATCGTTTGGCGTTGTAATTGGGGCCGCTCTTCGCGGCCCCAATCATTTATGATGCAGCTATCCGCCTTGCAGCCTCATGGGAGCACACTGAAATGGCCCAGGAACTCTATACCCGCACCAATCAGAAACTGTTTTTTGCCGGTCTCGCCCTGGAATCCATGGCCAAGGCCGAACAAAGCCAGGCCATGAATGCCCAGGGCCTGGTCCAGGCCGAGCGCGAGTCGGCGCTGTTCCATCTGTATGGTGCGCTGCTGGGGCTGTGCCATGAAATTGGTGGCTTCTACCGCTTGCCGGTGGTTGCAGGGGTCGAGCAAGCCCTGGCTGACGACGCCCTGAGCGGCATCGCCATTCCGGAAGTGGCAGAGTTGCTGGAATTGGCTCGCCAGCGTGAAACGTGGCTGGCGCAAATGCTCGGTGCTTATGCCGATTTGTTCCGACCACCGGTCGCCAGGAAAGCGCCGAAAACCGACGTTACCCAACCCCTGATTCAAGCGGTCAATCTCGATGAACCTGAGCCTGCAGCGCTGTCGCGTGCCGAGCTGGAAAGCTGGCGCAACAACCTCAAGGGCTTGGTGAGACGTTTCCGCGACGCGTTGAGTGAGTGCTGATAGCCGCAGCGGCTGGTACAATAACGGCCTTTCGCGGAGAACTGCCATCTATGTCTACGTCTTTTCTGGAAATTGTCGAGTTGCCTGATGGCCGCATCGAACTGCGTCGCGCCGAGGATGAGGGCTCTCTGGTAACCCTGGATTTCTCGGAAGACGCCAAGGTGTTCCTGCAGGGGCAGCATGTGGAAGTGGCCAAGGCCATGCTCAGTGTGGGCGTGCAGATGGCCGGTCGCCTGATGGATGGCGAGCTCGAGCGTGATGAAGGGCCGCGCGTGCTGCACTGAGGGTGCAGCGGCGTATCAAGCTTTTTGAATTACCAGGCAAAGCCTGGACATCAGCCGAGGCGGATGTTCAGGCTTTGTGCGTTTCCGGTGCTGGCTGCGCGCAGAAGTTGCTGGCGTGAGGTGGCGTTGACGTTGCCCAGCCAGCTGACCACGGTGTGACTGAGGCCAAGGCGCAAAGCTTCGCAGGCCAGTTGCAGTGGGCTTTGATTGCTGCGGGGTTGCAGCAGCAGAATACGTTCACGGTTGAGCCCAGCATCGCGTAACCAGGCCTGTGTCAGGCTCGATGGCGGAGCGATCAGGGTCAGCCAGCGGGCCTCATCTTCTTCGCTCAGCTCGCGCAGGACGGGTGCCAGCAGGCTTTGGCAGTGCTCTGGGGCACCGCGTAGCGACAATTCGCTGAAGAGGTCCGGCTGGCTGCTCTTGCGTGCCAGTTCACTGGCTTTCAGGCCAGGTAGCACGGGTTGGGCGAGGAATGCTTCGAACAGGGGCAACTGGGCTTGCTCGGGTGCGTGAATGAACTGCTGCATGACGCCTCCTGGATCAGCGGCGAATGACGCCGACGCTCAAGCCCTCGATCACCAGCTCCTGTTCTTTCAGGTCGACTTCGATGGGGGCGAATTCGGGGTTTTCGGCAAGCAGCCAGACCTTGCTGCCTTCGCGCTTGAAGCGCTTGACGGTGACTTCGTCGCCGATGCGCGCTACCACGATTTGGCCGTTACGCGCTTCGCGGCAGGTGTGTACCGCCAGCAGGTCGCCATCGAAGATGCCGACGTCCTTCATGCTCATGCCGTGTACGCGCAGCAAATAGTCGGCCTGGGGGTGGAAGAAGGCAGGGTTGATGTTGCAGGATTGCTCGATGTGCTGTTCGGCAAGAATCGGCGCGCCAGCAGCAACCCGGCCGATGATCGGCAGGCCGCTTTCTTCGGCTTTGGTTTCCAGGCCAGGAATGCGGATGCCGCGCGAGGCGCCTGGCGTCATTTCGATCGCGCCCTTGCGGGCGAGGGCCTTGAGGTGCTCCTCGGCGGCGTTGGGCGATTTGAAACCCAGCTCCTGAGCGATTTCGGCGCGGGTCGGCGGGAAGCCGTTGTCTTCCAGGCAGCGCTTGATGAACGCGAGAATTTCGGCTTGGCGTGGCGTCAGTTTCAACATGGTGAGCGCTCTGTCTTTTTGTACAGTGACTGGAATTATATACAGTACTGGATGCGCTGCAAGCCAAAAGGCGCAATAAACAGTACAGGTGGCGCTTGCAGCCGGGCGTCTGGCACTTTTAAATGGCGACCGCCCGGTCACCGAGCCTTGACAGAAGCAGGGCTGAAACGTATGTTTCAAACACTTGTTTGTCTGGCGGAGTAGTCGGAGTAGTCATGGCCCAATCGGAAACCGTTGAACGCATTCTCGATGCTGCCGAGCAGCTGTTCGCGGAAAGGGGGTTCGCCGAAACCTCGTTGCGGCTGATTACCAGCAAGGCCGGGGTCAACCTGGCGGCCGTCAACTATCACTTCGGCTCCAAGAAGGCACTGATTCAGGCGGTGTTCTCGCGCTTCCTCGGCCCGTTCTGCACCAGCCTCGAGCGTGAGCTGGAGCGGCGCCAGGCCAAGCCGGAGCACAAGCCGACCCTCGAAGAACTGCTGGAAATGCTGGTAGAGCAGGCGTTGGCCGTGCAGCCGCGCAGCAACAACGACCTGTCGATCTTCATGCGCCTGCTGGGCCTGGCGTTCAGCCAGAGCCAGGGCCACCTGCGGCGTTATCTGGAAGACATGTACGGCAAGGTGTTTCGCCGCTACATGCTGCTGGTCAACGAGGCTGCGCCACGCATTCCGCCACTGGAGCTGTTCTGGCGCGTCCACTTCATGCTTGGTGCTGCGGCCTTCAGCATGTCCGGTATCAAGGCCCTGCGGGCGATTGCCGAGACCGACTTTGGCATCAACACCTCGATCGAGCAGGTGATGCGCCTGATGGTGCCGTTCCTGGCCGCAGGCATGCGCGCCGACAGCGGTGTCACCGACGATGCCATGGCCACTGCGCAGTTGCGCCCGCGCACCAAGATCAGTAGCGCCACAGCCAAGGCCTGAAGGCTGGGCGAGGCAGGGCGCTTCGGCTAAGCTAGCGCTCATGCCCGATCTCGATCTGCTGCACATCTCCCTTGCTGATCAATGCCTGTACGGTTTTGCCCGTGGCCAGCTGCGCGTGCGTGTGCCGGTTTCCACGGCGCGCAACGGTGCCGGTGAGCGCAATGGTTCAGGCTGCACGCCGCGTGGCATGCATCAGGTGCGGGCGAAGATTGGCGCGGGGCTGCCGCTGAATGCGGTATTGGTCGGGCGGCGCTGGACTGGAGAGGTGTGGTCGCCGGAGTTGCATGCGAAAAATCCAGATCGCGACTGGATCCTCACTCGCATCCTCTGGCTCAGCGGCTGCGAACCCGGTGTCAACCGCCTGGGCGCGGTCGATACGTTTCGCCGCTATATCTACCTGCACGGCACCCCTGACACGGAACCCATGGGCATAGCGTTGTCCCATGGCTGCATACGCCTGCGCAACACCGACTTGCTAAGCCTGTTCGAGCGGGTGCCGGCCCATTGCCCGGTACGTATCGAGCAAGCCGCCTGCCCCCAGTGGGCGTCTCTGAAGTTTTCAATGAAGGATTACCCATGACCGTCAGCCTGCAAGGCTCCCTGATGGTGGATATCGCCGGTAAATGGCTGACCGCCGAAGACCGTCACCTGTTGCGTCAGCCCGAAGTGGCTGGCCTGATCATCTTTGCCCGCAACATCGACAGCCCGCGTCAGGTGCGCGAGTTGTGCGCGTCGATCCGCGCTATTCGCCCCGAGCTGATCCTGGCGGTGGACCAGGAAGGTGGCCGCGTACAGCGCCTGCGCCAGGGCTTTGTGCGGCTGCCAGCCATGCGCGCGCTGGCCGACAATGACAATGCCGAATACCTGGCCGAGCAGTGTGGCTGGCTGATGGCGACCGAGGTATTGGCGGTTGGCCTGGACCTCAGTTTTGCCCCTGTGCTCGACCTGGATCACCAGCGTAGTGCCGTGGTTGGCAGCCGAGCCTTCGAGGGGGACCCGCTGCGTGCCACGCAACTGGCCGGGGCGTTCATTCGTGGTATGAATGCGGCCGGCATGGCGGCCTGTGGCAAGCACTTCCCTGGGCACGGCTGGGCCGAGGCGGACTCGCATGTGGCGATCCCTACCGATGAGCGCAGCCTGGAGCAACTGCGCCAGGCCGACCTGGTGCCGTTCACCCGCCTGAGCGGGCAGTTGGCGGCAGTGATGCCGGCGCATGTCATCTACCCGCAGGTCGATAACCAGCCAGCTGGCTTCTCGCGGCGTTGGCTGCAGGACATCCTGCGTGGTGAGCTGGGCTTTGACGGGGTGATTTTCAGCGATGATCTGTCGATGGCCGGTGCGCATGTGGTGGGGGACGCGGCCAGTCGTATCGAGGCGGCGTTGAGCGCCGGCTGTGACATGGGCCTGGTATGCAATGACCGGGCGGCGGCAGAGCTGGCGCTGAGTGCGGCACAGCGCATGAAGGTCAAGCCGTCGCCGCGGATTGCGCGCATGCGCGGGCAAGGGTTTGCGCGGACCGATTACCGTCAGCAGCCGCGCTGGCTGGAGGCATTGGGTGCGTTGAAGGACGCTCAGCTGGTCGATTGATCGCGCTGGCCTCTTCGCGGGCACGCTCGCGAAGAGGCCGGTACAGGCAGCAGAAGGTGCGGCCTCAACGCCCGCGCTTTCCAGGCAGCGGCGCAAACAGTGCCTCGATTTCTTCGTCGCCAAGCCGCCACTGCCCGGCTTGGCCGCCGTCCAGCAAGCTGGCCGCCAGCGCCGCCTTTTCCTGCTGCAACAGCTGAATCTTCTCTTCCACCGTCCCCCGGGTAATCAGCTTGAACACGAACACCGGCTTGTCCTGGCCAATGCGGTAGGCGCGGTCGGTGGCCTGGTTTTCGCTGGCCGGGTTCCACCAGGGGTCGAAGTGGATCACGGTGTCCGCAGCTGTCAGGTTCAAGCCCACGCCCCCCGCCTTGAGGCTGATCAGGAACACTTCGCTGTCACCCTGCTGAAACTGCCGCACGGGTGTGCGACGGTCGCGCGTGTCGCCGGTCAGCAAGCTGTAGCGGATCTTGCGCTTTTCCAGCTCCTGTTCGATCAGCGCCAGCATCGAGGTGAACTGCGAGAACAACAGCACGCGGCGGCCTTCGCTGAGCAGCTCTTCGAGCATTTCCAGCAGTGCACCCAGCTTGCCCTTGTCGGCCTGGTTGCCTTTGCTTTCCACGCCCTTGACCAGGCGCAGGTCGCAGCATACCTGGCGCAGCTTGAGCAGCGCGTCGAGGATGACGATCTGGCTGCGTGCGGCGCCATTGCGGGCAATTTCGTCGCGGACCTTCTGGTCCATGGCCACGCGCACGGCCTCGTAGGTATCGCGCTGGGCGTCGCTGAGTTCGACCCAGTGCACCATCTCGGTCTTGGCCGGTAGCTCGGTGGCCACCTGTTCCTTGGTGCGGCGCAGCAGGAACGGGCGGATGCGGCTGGCCAGGTGGGCCATGCGCTCGCTGTCGCCGTGGCGCTCGATCGGCGTGCGGTAGTCCTGGTTGAAGCGTTTGAGGTCGCCCAGCCAGCCGGGCATCAAGAAGTGGAAGATCGACCACAGCTCGCCCAGGTTGTTTTCCATCGGCGTACCGGTCAGGCACAGGCGCTGGCCGGCCTGCAGCTCGCAGGCGGCGAGGGCGGCCTTGCTGGTGCTGCTCTTGATGTTCTGCGCCTCGTCCAGTACCAGGACGTGCCAGGCCTGCGTGCGCAGGTGTTCGAGGTCGCGTGGCATCAGGGCGTAGGTGGTCAGGACCAGATCGTACTCATGCAGCGTGGCAAAATGCTTGCTGCGCCCCGGCCCATGCAGTGCCAGTACGCGCAGATCGGGGGCGAAGCGCTGGGCTTCGTCGAGCCAGTTGGGTATCAGGCTGGTGGGCATGACCGCCAGTGCCGGTGTACTCAAGCGCCCGGATTCTTTCTCCAGCAGCAAGTGGGCCAAGGCCTGCAGGGTCTTGCCCAGGCCCATGTCGTCGCCCAGGATGCCACCGGTGCCCATCTCGCGAAGGGCCTGCAACCAGTTCAGGCCTTGTTGCTGGTAGGGGCGCATGCTGGCCTGCAGCCCTGTCGGTGGTTCAACCTGCAAATCACGGGCATCGCGCAGGCGCCGGCCCAGGTCGCGAACGTGCTCGCCGCCTTCCCATTGCAGGGGCAGGCCTTCGATTTCGTTCAGGCGCGCGGCGTCGGCACGTTCCATGCGCAGGGACGGGCCGGTTGTGTGTTCGTGCAGGTAGAGCTCGCCCAGGGTGGCCATGACCGCTTTGACGCGGCCATACGGGAGGGCGACGCGCAGGGCCGGGCTGTCCAGGCGACCACGGTTGAGGTCGATCAGCAGGTGCTCGTCGTCACTGCGCCGGGCCAGTTCGCTGGGGCGCAGCAGCTCTGGGCTGCTGCGTAGCAGTTGCAACACGATCGGCAGCAGGCTGTGACGCTGGCCATCGACCACAATGCCAAGCTCCAGGTCGAACCATTCATGGCCGGGCGCCTCGTCGATGCTCGCATACCAGTCGTCCACCTCCTGCAGGTTGAAGGCGAAGTCGCGCTGGACGTCTATGTTCCAACCGGCTTGGCGCAAGCGCGGCAGGCCTTCGCGGGCGAAACGCAGCCAGGCCTCGTCGTCGGGCAGCTGGAACATTTCGCCGGCGCTGTCGGGCAGCGCCTTGCTCTGCCGGGTGGCGGCCTTGAAGCCCAGGTCGCGTAACACCTTGCGCAGGGCCTGTTCGGCTTGCGGCTGGCGGCGGATGCGCTGGCTGGTGTTGCCGACCAGGCGGGTCAGCGGCTTTTCGTCGTTACCGCTGGTACGCAGGTCGTCGTAGTCGAATGCCAGCGCGGCACGGTGTTGCAGTTGTCGCTGCATACGGCCGGTCTTGGGCATGTAGGCGCTGAATTCGAGGCTGCCCAGCGTCAGTCGCCCGTTTGGCGTGATGTCTTCGATATGTTCGGTGCTCACCGCAGTGGGCGTGGGGACGTGACGGTTCAAGGCGTTCAATCGGTGACTCAAGGGGATGACCAGATGCTCCGGCACGATGGGCGCGCGCGCAAGCTGGCTGGCAATGAAGGGGTCGAGGTCGTGGCGCAGTTTGCCGGTCAAATGCCGCTGTCGGTCGACATAGTGCATGGGCTCGATGGGCACTGCCCGCAACTGCTGGTGATCATCGTGGTACCAGGCGCCACGGTAGCTGCCATTGTCCAGCCTGACCCAGCGAAACTCGGCATGCAGCTCCGGCCCAGGGGACAGTGGCGCCAAGTCGTCCTCAAATAGCAGGCGACCGGTGGCCAGGGCATAGCTGTAGAGCTCCCCGCCCTGCTTGCCTTCCAGTTGCGCCATGGGCGTAGTGGTTTCGCTGCGCGAATCAATCAGGCGCAAAAGCCGCGCATCGTCTTCTGTGACGTAGCGAGGTGTGTAGTAGAGCATTTCGGGCATCGATGTGATGCGACCGATCTTCAAGGTGTCGTCTGCCTGTCGGTTGCCCTTGATCGGCTCGAGTCGCCAGACGCCGTGATCCACGTGAATGCGGTAATAGATTGCCGGGCCTTTGCGTGCTGGCCCTTGAGGCGATGCAGGTTGGGAGGGGGACTCAAGGGTTTGCACCCACAGGTTGAGGTCCGGTGGCAGCGACAGGGCGGATTGTTCATGGGGGCCTGCGGCGTCGAGGCCGTCCTGCAATTGCAGCAGCGCCGCGACGCAGTGTTTGCAGTTGAGCCCAACTGGGCAGCTGCAGCGCCCAAATACCCGCAGGTCCCCGTAGTTAACGACCAGCCGGATGTTCTGCTGGTAGGTCTCGCCTGTGGAGCCCTTGCAGATGGCTTCGATCGTTGCGCCGTGCAGCGACAGGATGCGTGCTCGCTCTTGCGCAGCATAGCTGCGGCCTCGTGCCATCGTGCCGGCTTCGATGAAGTCGACCCACCCCGGATAGGCCCTCAGCAGTTGCTGCGCATCGCCATCGCTCACATCACTGCTCCATCATCTCCGGGTCCATCACCGGCATTTTCGGCGTGCCCGGCGGTGTCACCTTCAGCAGCACCGCCAGGTGCCCACCGTCGAGGAAGGTCAGCTGGCCGCCCTTGACGTTGCTGTTGCTCTGCTTGAACTGCTCGCTTTGCAGTACGTTGCCGTTGCTGTCCAGCTGGTTGACCCAGAAGTTGGCCTCGACCGCGATGAAGCGGCCTTCAGCGACGCTGAGGTTGCCCTCGATAGGGAAGTGGCCGAACCGCTCGGCGCCTTCGCCCAGCGCGATGCGGCTGGGCTCGCTGCCTACTTGCTGTTGCCAGGCCTTGTGCAGCAGCACGGTGTAGTCGGCGGTGGCTTCCAGGCGGGTGGCTTCGTCTTCCAGCGCCAGGCGGCGTTCGGCGTCTTTTGCCAGGCGCGGGGCGCCGGCGCTCCAGTCTTCGGGGGCGAACGGGCTGGTGAAGGCGGGCACACTGTTCTGCCGCACCAGAATCATTTCTACCTGATACAGGCCTTCGGCGAAGGCAGCTGGGGCGAACAGCGCCAGCAGCAAGGTCAGGCAACGGATGGCACGCATGGGTCTTCCTTAGGCAGGCTGTGGGGTCAGGCGCTCGAACAGCGCCTCCAGGGTATTGAAGCGTTCGTCGGGGCGTTCCATCGGCACCAGGAAACGGAACTGGGTAGCACCTTCGAACTTGTATCGTTTGGGCTGGCCCTGGATCAGCTTGATCAGGGTCAGCGGGTCGACCGGGGTTTCGGCTTCGAACTCGAGCTTGCCGCCATTGGGGCCGGCATCGACTTTCTTGATGCCGAGCTTTTCCGCGTGCAGCTTGAGCGAAGTCAGGCGCATCAGGTTCTTGGTTGGCTCGGGCAGCAAGCCGAAGCGGTCGATCATCTCGACCTGCAGGTCCTTGAGGCCTTCCTCGTCGGCAGCCGAGGCGATGCGTTTGTACAGGATCAGCCGCGCATGCACGTCGGGCAGGTAGTCCTCGGGGATCAGCGCCGGCAGGCGCAGGTTGATCTCCGGGCCGCCGCCCAGTGGTTGTTCAAGGTTTGGCTGGGTGCCTTTACGGATTGCCTTGACCGCGCGCTCGAGCATTTCCATGTACAGGGTGAAGCCCACGGCCTGGATCTGCCCGCTCTGGCCTTCGCCCAGCAGCTCGCCGGCACCGCGGATTTCCAGGTCGTTGGTGGCCAGCACAAAGCCCGCGCCCAGGTCCTGGGTGTTGGCGATGGCTTCCAGGCGCTTTTCGGCGTCGGCACTGACCTTCTGCCGGGTCGGCGTGAGCAGGTAGGCGTAGGCCTGGTGGTGGCTACGGCCAACTCGGCCGCGCAGCTGGTGCAACTGGGCCAGGCCGAACTTGTCGGCACGTTCGATGACGATGGTGTTGGCGCTGGGCACGTCGATGCCGGTTTCGATGATGGTCGAGGCTACCAGCACGTTGAAGCGCTTGTGGTAGAAGTCGCTCATCACCTGTTCCAGCTCGCGTTCGCGCATTTGCCCATGGCCAATGCCGATGCGTGCCTCGGGCACCAGCTCGGCGAGGTCGGCGGCGCATTTTTCGATGGTTTTCACATCGTTGTGCAGGTAGTAAACCTGGCCGCCGCGCAGCAACTCACGCAGCAGCGCTTCCTTCACCGTGCTCTTGTTCTGCTCCATGACGAAGGTGCGCACGGACAGGCGGCGCGCCGGCGGCGTGGCGATGATGGACAGGTCGCGCATGCCCGCCACAGCCATGTTCAGCGTGCGCGGAATCGGCGTGGCGGTCAGGGTGAGAATGTCGACCTCGCTGCGCAGGGCCTTGAGCTGTTCCTTCTGGCGCACGCCAAAGCGGTGTTCTTCGTCGATGATGGCCAGGCCCAGGTCCTTGAAGCGCACATCGTCCTGCAGCAGCTTGTGGGTGCCGATGAGAATGTCGATCTTGCCTTCGGCAAGGTCGGCGGCAGCGGCGGCCACTTCCTTGGCCGACTTGAAGCGGCTCATCACCTCCACCGTCACCGGCCAGTCGGCGAAGCGGTCGCGGAAGCTGTTGTAGTGCTGCTGGGCCAAAAGGGTGGTGGGCACCAGTACGGCCACCTGGCGGCCGCTGTGCACGGCGATGAATGCCGCGCGCATGGCCACTTCGGTCTTGCCGAAGCCCACATCGCCGCAGACCAGGCGGTCCATCGGCTTGGGCGCCAGCATGTCGGCACGCACGGCTTCGATGGCGGCCTGTTGGTCCGGGGTTTCCTCGAACGGGAAGCCAGCGCTGAAGGTGGCGTAGTCGGCTGACGGGTCGGCAAATGCATAGCCCTTGCGTGCGGCGCGACGGGCATAGATGTCGAGCAGCTCGGCGGCCACGTCGCGCACCTGTTCGGCGGCTTTTCGCTTGGCTTTCTGCCAGGCCTCCGAGCCCAGCCGGTGCAGCGGTGCCAACGCATCGTCGCTGCCGGTGTAGCGGGCGATCAGGTGCAGGTTGGCCACTGGCACGTACAGCTTGGCGTTCTCGGCGTATTCCAAGGTGAGAAATTCGGCGGCCTGGCCGTCGATTTCCAGCGTGGCCAGGCCCAGGTAGCGACCAACGCCATGGTCGATGTGCACCACCGGTGCGCCTTCGCGCAGCTCGGTGAGGTTCTTGATGACTGCATCGTTGGCGGTTTCGCCACGTTTGTCACGGCGCCGGCGTTGCATCACCCGCTGGCCGAACAGCGGGCTTTCGGCGACCAGGGCCAGGCCTGGGTCGTCCAGCAGCAGGCCGTCGTCCAGCGGCGCGATGGTGATTGCCAGGCGCTCGCTGCCGGTAACGAAGTCGTCCCAGCCGTCGACGGTATGCGGGCGCAGCTTCAGCCGCTCGAGCAGCTCCAGCAGCACTTCACGGCGCCCCGCCGATTCGGCGGTGAACAGCACGCGGCCGGGGAACTGGTCGAGGAAGTTGGCCAGCTCGGCCAGCGGCTGGTTGGCCTTGGCTTCGATGGCCAGGTTGGGTAGCGCGCGTGCCGGAAAGCGTTCGCGACCCACACCTGGGTCGAGGTCTTCGCTGCTGACCACCACCCGAGGCCATTGTTTGAGCTGGGCGAAGCAGTCCTCCACCGGCAGGAACAGTTCGGCCGGTGGCAGCAGCGGCCGGCTGAGGTCGCCACGGCGGTCTTCATAGCGCCCACGCACGTCGTTCCAGAAGTGTTCGGCGGCCTGTTCCACGCCAGGCAGCGAGAACACCTGGGTGTCGGCCGGCAGGTAGTCGAACAGGGTCGAAGTTTCTTCGAAGAACAGCGGCAGGTAGTACTCGATGCCAGCGGGAATAATGCCGCTGGCCAGGTCCTGGAAGATCGCGCTGCGGCGGAAATCGACATCGAAGCGCTCGCGAAAGCGTGCCTTGAAGCGGGTCACTTCCTCTTTCTGCATCGGGAATTCACGCGCCGGCAGCAGGCGTACCGAATCCACCTTGTCGATCGAGCGTTGGGTCTCGGGGTCGAAGGTGCGCAGCGTCTCGATCTCGTCATCGAACAGGTCGATGCGGTAGGGCAGCTTGCTGCCCATCGGGAACAGGTCGATCAGCGCGCCGCGCACGGCGAACTCGCCATGCTCGTAGACGGTGTCGACGCAGCGATAGCCGCTGGCCTCCAGGCGCGTGCGCATCTGTTCCACATCGATGGTCTGGCCCACATCCAGCACCAGGCTGCTGCCCAGCAGGAAGCGCGTGGGTGCCAGGCGGTGCAGGGCGGTGGTGATCGGCACCACGAGGATGCCGTGGCTCAGTTCCGGCAGGCGGTACAGGCTGGCGATGCGCTGGGAAATGATGTCCTGGTGCGGCGAGAACAGGTCGTAGGGCAGGGTTTCCCAATCGGGGAACGGCAGCACCGGCAGGTCCGGGGCGAAGAAGCGCAGCTCCTGCTCCAGACGGTCGGCGGCCTGGCTGTCGGCTGTCAGCAGCAGGGTGAAGCGGCCAGCGCTGGTGGCGGCCTCGGCGATGGCAAGGCTGAGGGCGGCACCGGGCAGGTTGCCCCAGGTTTGTTTGCCGGCCGTGGCCGACATGTGCGGAAGGCGCAGAACTGACACGGGAGATTGCACTCCAAGCGTTGCGGCAAAGAGACCGATTGTACCGGTGACGGTGCCGGCTGTCAGGCTCGAAAGGGCGTGAACGCTGGCTTGCGTCACTGCGACAGGCGCTCATTGCCGGTTCTGCGTTGGGGCGTCATAATGTAGCCCCTTTTTTCTGTCCCTACATGTGGAAGGTTCCCGTGACTCAGAAGCCCGACCAGTGTCTTGGTGAGTGGATTGATCGTGAAGCTCTGGCTGAAGCGATGATCCCGCTTATCGGTCAGCTCTACCGCAACAACAACGTGGTGAGCTCGATTTATGGCCGTAGCCTGATCAACCGTTCGGTTATCTCGATCCTCAAGGCGCACCGCTTTGCGCGTCATCGTCAAACCGACGAAACCGAACTGTCCGTCCACGAGACATTCCCCCTGCTCAAAGCCATGAGCGAGCTGAAACTGGGCGCCGCTTCGGTCGACCTGGGCAAGCTGGCCAACAAGTTCAAGCAGGAAGGCAATGGCCGCACTGCCGAGCAGTTCGTCCGTGAAGAGCTGGCCGACGTGGTTGGCCAGCAGAACGCTTCGGCGCGCAAAGGCACCGACGTCGTGCTGTACGGCTTCGGCCGCATCGGCCGCCTGCTGGCGCGCATCCTGATCGAGAAGACCGGTGGCGGCGACGGCCTGCGCCTGCGTGCCATCGTCGTGCGCAAAGGCGCCGAGAACGACCTGGTCAAGCGTGCCAGCCTGCTGCGCCGTGACTCGGTGCACGGCCCGTTCGATGGCACCATCACCATCGATGAAGCCAACAACACCATCACCGCCAACGGCAACCTGATCCAGGTTATCTACGCCAAGAGCCCGAGCGAAGTCGACTACACCCAGTACGGCATCGACAACGCGCTGATCGTCGACAACACCGGCGTATGGCGTGATGCCGACGGCCTGGGCCAGCACCTGGCCTGCCCGGGCGCTGCCCGCGTGATCCTCACCGCACCTGGCAAGGGCGCGCTGAAGAACATCGTGCATGGCATCAACCACGGTGACATCGCTGCCGATGACAAGATCATCTCGGCTGCTTCGTGCACCACCAACGCCATCGTGCCGGTGCTCAAGGCCATCAACGACCAGTACGGTATCGTTAACGGCCACGTCGAAACCGTTCACTCGTTCACCAACGACCAGAACCTGATCGACAACTTCCACAAGGGCAGCCGCCGTGGCCGTGCCGCGCCGCTGAACATGGTCATCACCGAAACCGGCGCCGCCACCGCTGCTGCCAAGGCTCTGCCAGTGCTGAAGGGCAAGCTGACCGGCAATGCCATTCGCGTACCGACGCCGAACGTTTCGATGGCCATCCTGAACCTGAACCTGGAAAAGGCCACGACTCGCGACGAGATCAACGAGTACCTGCGCCAGACCGCCATGCACTCGGAACTGCACAAGCAGATCGACTACGTGGCCTCGCAGGAAGTGGTTTCGACCGACTTCGTGGGCTCGCGCCACGCCGGTGTGGTTGACGCAGAGGCGACCATCGCCAACGACAACCGCGTTGTCCTGTACGTGTGGTACGACAACGAATTCGGTTACAGCTGCCAGGTGGTTCGTGTGATGGAAGACATGGCCGGTGTGAACCCGCCAGCGTTTCCACGCTGATTCGCTTGTAAGGCAATAAAAAAACGGGAACCTTCGGGTTCCCGTTTTTTTTGCCTGGAGTAAGTTGTGTGGCGCCTGTGAGATCGGGCGCCGCCCGCGCGGCGCTCGATATGTGCCACACCACAAAACTCAAGCCAAGCACCCAGGAACCGAATTTTTGCGCACAGCCTTACTGTTCATCTTCCTGCTGCTCACCGCCTGCAACCAAGGCCCCACCCTGGAGCGCCTGGGCGGCCCGACCATGGGCAGCAGCTACAGCATCCAATACGTCCGCGAGCCCGGCGGCCCGGCGCCGGCCCAGGTGCAGGCAGCGGTCGAAGCCATCCTGAGCGACATCGACCAGCACTATTCGACCTATCGCGGTGACTCCGTCGTCAGCCTTTTCAACCAGTTACCGGCCAATCAGTGCCTGGCCCTGCCGCCCGACATGCTCGAACTGGTAGCCCTTGGCCAACAGCTGGCCGAGCAGAGCGAAGGCGCCTTCGACCTCACCGTCGAGCCGCTGCTCGACCTGTGGGGCTTTGGCCCCCA
>NZ_BCBQ01000067.1:0-35792 GCF_001320885.1 Pseudomonas sp. NBRC 111140 | reverse complement strand
CTACTACATTGTCGGCCGCGAACGCAGCCGCGGCCCTTGGCTGACGCGCTGGAACGGTGAATGGATGCTCGACTTGCACCTGTCGGGCGGTATGCCGAGAACAGCCAAGGCACTGATCGACGAAAAAAAACAAGCGCTGAAGAAAATGCAGGAAGACCGAGCGGCGAATGACAAAAAGCTCACCAACACAGAAATATTCCTCGACGGCTATCTGCAACGGGTAAAGCCATATGACGAGGCATACCTGGCATTTCAGCGATCCCTCGATGCCTACCCCGACACAGCCCTCGACGACCTGCCGGAGGAGCTGCAAGCAAGGCGGCGGGCACTGCGCACGCTGCGCAACGAGTCACGTGCGAACTTTGATGTGCTCGCCCTCACCTACGAAAAACAGGCCGAGCTGATAAGGAATCAAGCGCAGCTCTTCGCCAGCATGAGTGACCCCAAATACGCCAGATTCGACCCCAACGCAGTGGCCTCCTTCGCCCGTGGGCAATGGTGGGAACAGTTGCTTACCGCCGACTTGCATCAGTTCCACCGACTGCTCGATATGAATGACTATGCCGCACTTAAAGACCAGTCACGTCGGCTCTTGCAGTTACCCTTCGGCCAGGAGCAGGCACAGCTGTACCTGGACTACAGCAAGAAGGTCGAAGCAGCACTGGCCACCCATAGACGCCTCTTCAACGTCAGCCAACGCCTTGACCACAACCTCAGCGAGGCACTGACAGATGGGCAGATCCAGTTCTCTGGCAAACGCAAGAAGCTCGATGTCATCATCAACAACCGGCGATATTCCACACTGATGGTCCGAGCTCAGATCCTGAGCGACCTGTATCAGTTGGTCGTGAGCAGAGATCAGCTAACTGCGGAGGACTTCGAAAGTGTCCTGCTCTCGCATAAAACCCTGCGTAACAAGCCACTGCACGAAGCGCTGCTTAGCCACGACAGCCTGGCTGCAGCCCAACTGGCCCCAGAAGAACAGAAAGAGCCACTGGAAAGCGCGTTAGGCGAATACAAACTGTCACTGGGCAATGCCGAGTATTTGCTTTCACGCAACATTCCGGCGGTGAACAGCAGCAAACTCAACGAATACATCGCAGAGCTGAATGCACTGATAACCCTGACTGAGCGTGACTTGGCCGCCACTTCTGCCGCGGCCGATCTGCAGGAAACAGCGCTCGAACAGCCGCTGACCCACAAAGTGCGATCTGTGAAACGCAAGGTTATCCGCACCAGCCGGGGCAAATCAGTGGTGGTCGAAGAAACCAAGGACGGCGACGAAGCCGTGCAGGTCGACCCGTTGACCGAAAAAACGGTTGCGCGCTATCAGCAACAAGGTGATCACTGGGAAGCGGTGCCGCAAGCTGCGTCAACACCCGACTACACGCGCTTGCGCCGCACCGGCGCCGACCTGCTGGCTCAGAAAGATACCAGGATCGCCCACGCCTCCCGCCACCTGGACGGGCCAAACAGCCTGGCGGACCAGCTTGATTTCTACATTCAGGACATGGCAGACATCGCCGACGCGTTGCGCGCCGGCCCGGACCAAGGGCATGCACTGGCCACCAGGCTGGACCTGGCAGTTACCGAAGTGCGGGCAGAAAAAAAGCGCCTCTTGACCACCGCCTACCTGGGCACTCAGCACCCGGACAGCAAGGCCCTGCATTTCCTCCTGGAGGCAAACGAAATCGAGGTCAAGCTCACCAGGGCCCGCAAAAGGCTCAAGGCCAATGACTTTCTGGATGTCTATGACGTTTATCGCCTGGAACCCAGGCAGAAGCTCTGGGAAGCGCATTTCCACTACACCAGCGCAAATGCCAACCCACGGCGCTTTGCCAAAGGCCATTTGAAGTTCCCGAACACCATGAGCCGCGAGGAGCGTTTGCAACGCGCACAGGCCCCGGCAGAGCGATACGAAATCTACCGGGGTGATCTGCGCCTCGAGCAGGTCGAGGACATCATCCCGTTCCCCGATAGCTGAAGGCCGCAGGCGTCAGGCCAGCGCCTTGTCCAGCGCCCGCTCGATTTCACCCTTGATGGTGGCGCTCATCATCGACAGCATCATGCCCAGCTTCAGTTCCACGCGGATGCTGTCATCAAAGATGTGCACACTGCCATTGGCGCCGCTGCGGGCCACATCGACCCGGTCACCGTTCCAGGTGGCCTTGAGGTCATATTCGCGGCTGAGCTTGTCGACCAGCGCTTCGGCCTTGGCGCGGGCGGCATCGCGGCCGAGGGAGTGTTTGCGTTCGACGCTGATCTGGGTCATGCGGGCATTCCTGAAGATGTAGACATAATTGGCATTATGCCCGCGCCTGCCCACTGGCACACCCCGCCAAGACAAATCCGCCCGTTCGCCCTAGAATGGCGGTAATTTTTTTCGGTGAAGCGATATGAACGACCAGCGCAAAGGCGACCACGCCGAACCCACCACTCATTTTGGCTACCAGGACGTGCCTGAAAGCCAGAAGGCGAAGAAAGTCGCCGAAGTGTTCCACTCGGTAGCCGCCAAGTACGACCTGATGAACGACGTGCTGTCCGGCGGCATGCACCGGCTGTGGAAGCGCTTTACCATCGAGCTGTCGGGTGTGCGCAGCGGCAACCGCGTACTGGACATTGCCGGCGGCACCGGTGACCTGGCGGCCAAGTTCTCGCGCCTGGTAGGCCCGACCGGGCAAGTGGTACTGGCCGACATCAACGATTCGATGCTCAAGGTTGGCCGTGACCGCCTGCTTGACCGTGGTGTGGCCGGCAACATCGAGTTCGTCCAGGCCGACGCCGAAAAGCTGCCGTTCCCGGACAACCACTTCGACTGCGTGACCATCGCCTTCGGCCTGCGCAACGTCACCCACAAAGACGAAGCCATCCGTTCGATGTTGCGCGTGCTCAAGCCCGGTGGCCGCCTGTTGATCCTGGAGTTCTCCAAGCCGACCAACAAGCTGATGTCCAGGGCCTACGACGCTTACTCGTTCGCCTTCATGCCGCTGGCCGGCAAGCTGATCACCAATGACGCCGAGAGCTACCGTTACCTCGCCGAGTCGATCCGCATGCACCCGGACCAGGAAACCCTCAAGAGCATGATGGTCGAGGCCGGCTTCGACCGCGTCACCTACCACAACATGACCAGCGGTATCGTTGCCGTACACCGGGGGATCAAGCCCTGATGCTGCTGGCCGGGCTGCTCGCCAGCGTCGAACATGGCCTGAACCGCGTCCTGCGCATGGACAGCACGGCCCTGCCGCGCCTGGCCGCGCTGGAAGGCAAGGTCATCGAGATCGACTGCCGCCAACCGGCCCTGCAGGTGTTCATCCTGCCCGATGAAGACGGCCTGATGCTCGCCGCCCACTGGGAGGGCGAAGTCGACTGCAGCCTGCGTGCCCCGGCTGGCAGCCTGGCGCAGCTGGCCCTGGCCAGGGACAAGACCGCTGTGCTGCACAGCCCGCAGGTCGAGCTGCATGGCGACAGTGCCGTACTGCTCGACCTGTTCGGCGTGCTGCAGGACCTGGAGCTGGACTGGGAGCACGAGCTGCAACGCTGGCTCGGCCCCGTCGCCACGGCCATGCTGGCCGGCCATATCCGCCTGCGTGCACGCTGGACCCGCCAAGGCCTGGCACGTTTCAGCCAGAACCTGTCCGAGTACCTGGCCGAAGAGTCCCGCACCCTGGTCGGCAAGCGCGAAGCCGAAGCCGCCTTCAGCGAACTCGATGCCCTGAAGCTCGATACAGAACGCCTCGAGGCGCGCCTCAAGCGCCTCTCCCGATCCCTTGATACCAGCGATAACGCATGAAGCTGCTCGCCGTCCGCCGTCTTTTTCGCATCCAGCGTGTGGTGATCCGCTACCGTCTCGATGACCTGTTGTTCGAACAGCCACTGCTGCCTTGGTGGCTGGCCAGCCTGCGCCTGCTGATGCCGTGGCGCTGGCTGCCACGCAAGCCCACCGAACTCAGCCGTGGCGCGCGCCTGCGCCTGGCGCTGCAGGACCTGGGGCCGATCTTCATCAAGTTCGGCCAACTGCTGTCCACCCGCCGCGACCTGCTGCCCACCGACATCGCCGACGAGTTGATGCTGCTGCAGGACCGTGTGCCACCGTTCGACCCGCAAAAAGCCGTGGCGTTGATCGAGGACCAGCTCGGTGCGAAAGTCGGCGAGGTGTTCAGCCGCTTTGACGTCGAGCCACTGGCCTCGGCCTCGGTGGCCCAGGTACATGCCGCCCGCCTGAAAACCGGTGAAGAGGTGGTGGTCAAGGTGGTACGCCCGGGCCTGAAGCCGGTCATCGCCCAGGACTTGGCCTGGCTGTTCCTGATCGCCAAGGCCGCCGAGCGAGCCTCGGCCGATGCCCGTCGCCTGCACCCGGTGGAAATCGTCGGCGACTACGAAAAGACCATCTACGACGAACTCGACCTGCTGCGCGAGGCGGCCAACGCCAGCCAGCTGCGACGCAACTTCGAAGGCTCCGAGCTGATGTACGTGCCCCAGGTGTACTGGGACCTGTGCCGCCCCAAGGTGCTGGTAATGGAGCGCATCTACGGCGTACCGGTAACCGACATGGCCACCCTGGCCGACCAGCGCACCGACATGAAGCTGCTGGCCGAGCGTGGCGTGGAGGTGTTCTTCACCCAGGTGTTCCGCGACAGCTTCTTCCACGCCGACATGCACCCCGGCAACATCTTCGTCAGCACGGTCAAACCGTGGAGCCCGCAGTACATCGCCATCGACTGCGGCATTGTCGGCAGCCTGACCGCCGAGGACCAGGACTACCTGGCGCGCAACCTGATTGCCTTCTTCAAGCGTGATTACCGCCGCGTTGCCCAGTTGCACATCGACTCGGGCTGGGTGCCGGCACACACCAAGGTCAACGAGTTCGAAGCGGCGATCCGCACCGTGTGCGAGCCGATCTTCGAAAAACCGTTAAAGGATATTTCCTTCGGCCAGGTGCTGATGCGCCTGTTCCAGACCGCACGGCGCTTCAACATGGAAGTACAACCGCAGCTGGTACTGCTGCAGAAGACCCTGCTCAACATCGAAGGGCTGGGCCGCCAGCTGTACCCTGACCTGGACCTGTGGAGCACCGCCAAACCGTTCCTTGAACGCTGGATGCGCGATCGCTACAGCCCAAAGGCCGTGTTCGGCAACATTCATGGACAGGTCGAGCAGTTGCCGCACCTGGCCAACATGGCCCGCGACCTGCTCGAACGCCTGTCGCAGCCGCACCTGAACGACCCGCAACTGCCGGAGCGTCGCCGCCAGGGTGACCGCTGGGCACTGCGCCTGCTGGGTGCCGGCCTGCTCGGCGGTGGTGCGGTATTGGCCGCAGGCGCCGCCGAGGCCGCGAGCCTGGCCGCCCCTGCTGCCTGGCCGGCCTGGCTGATGCTGGCCGCCGGCCTTTACCTGATCGTGCGCCAATAGCCAGCCGCGCCCGTGGCTGGCACACTAGCGCAAAGGGCCCGGTACAGGAGCGGGCCCGCTTTGGAGTCGACGATGAAAGACTGGCTGGACGAGATCAAGTGGAACAGCGATGGCCTGGTACCGGCGATCGCCCAGGACCACAAGACCGGACGCGTGCTGATGATGGCTTGGATGAACCGTGAATCGCTGGCCCTGACCGCCACCGAGCAACGCGCCATCTACTGGTCGCGTTCGCGCGGCAAGCTGTGGCGCAAAGGCGAGGAATCCGGGCACGTGCAAAAGCTGCATGAGCTGCGCCTGGACTGCGACGCCGACGTGATCATCCTGATGGTCGAGCAACTGGGCCATATCGCCTGCCATACCGGCCGTGAAAGCTGCTTCTACCGCGTGTATGAAGACGGCCAGTGGAAAATCGTCGACCCGGTCCTGAAGGACCCGGATGCCATCTACAGCGCAGGACACTGACATGAGCGACACCCTCAACCGCCTGGCCGAAGTGCTTGAAGAACGCAAGCACGCGGCGCCTGACAGCTCCTATGTGGCCAGCCTGTACCACAAGGGCCTGAACAAGATTCTCGAAAAGCTCGGCGAAGAGTCGGTCGAAACGATCATTGCTGCCAAGGATGCCGAGCACAGCAAGGATTACAGCGATGTCATCTACGAAACCGCCGACCTGTGGTTTCATAGCCTGGTGATGCTCAGCGCACTGGGCCAGCATCCACAAGCCGTACTCGATGAGCTGGAGCGCCGTTTCGGGCTTTCCGGGCACGATGAAAAGGCCGCGCGTCAGCCCTCGGCTTGAGCACAAAGCATTCTAGGAGAGCACCATGGGTATTTTTGACTGGAAACACTGGATCGTCCTGTTGGTCGTCGTGGTCCTGGTGTTCGGCACCAAGAAGCTGAAAAACTTCGGCAGCGACCTGGGCGAATCGATCAAGGGCTTCCGCAAGGCCATGAACGAAGAAGAGACCAAGCCAGCCGAGCAAACGCCGCCGCCTGCCCAGCCCGTGCCACCGGTGCAAAACACCGCGCAGCCGCAGCAAGGCCACACCATCGATGGCCAGGCCCAACCGGTCCAAGAGCCGCAGCGGAAAGACTGACCCATGTTCGGCATCAGTTTCAGCGAGCTGCTGCTCGTAGGCCTGGTCGCCCTGCTGGTGCTCGGCCCCGAGCGCTTGCCGGGTGCCGCACGCACGGCAGGGCTGTGGATCGGCCGGCTCAAGCGCAGCTTCAACAGCATCAAGATGGAAGTGGAGCGCGAGATCGGCGCTGACGACATCCGCCGGCAGCTGCACAACGAGCACATCCTGCAGATGGAAGAGGAAGCCAAGCGCATCCTCAACCCGCTGACGCCACCCGCGCAGCCGCCGGTAACCACGGCCAGCGTGCAGCCGCCTGCCGGGCTCGAAGCCAGGCCGGTCGAAGCACCTGCCGCCCCGGTCGCACCTTCTGAACCGCCTCAACCGCCGCGAGCCCCATGAGCGAGAATCCGGAACACGACCAGCCTATGCCGCTGGTTTCGCACCTGACCGAACTGCGCACCCGCCTGCTGCGCTGCGTTGCCGTCATTTTCCTGATCTTTGCCGGGCTGTTCTCCTTCGCCCAGCAGATCTACACCCTGGTCTCGGCGCCTCTGCGCGACCATTTGCCGGCCAACGCGACGATGATCGCCACCGACGTGGCCTCGCCGTTCCTCACGCCGTTCAAGCTGACCATGATCGTGTCGCTGTTCCTGGCCATCCCGTTCATTCTCCAGCAGATCTGGGGCTTTATCGCGCCAGGGCTGTACCGCCATGAAAAACGCATTGCCATTCCACTGCTGGTGTCGAGCATTCTGTTGTTCTACGCCGGTATGGCCTTTGCCTATTTCCTGGTGTTCCCGCTGATGTTCAAGTTCTTTGCCGCCGCCACCCCGGCAGGCGTGGCAATGATGACCGACATCGCCAACTACCTCGACTTCGTGATGACGCTGTTCTTCGCCTTTGGCGTTGCCTTCGAAATCCCGGTGGCGGTGGTGCTGCTGGTGTGGATCGGCGTGGTCGACGTGAAGTACCTGAAGAAGATCCGCCCCTACGTGATCATCGGCTGTTTCGTGGTCGGCATGGTCCTCACCCCGCCGGACATCTTCTCCCAGACTTTGCTGGCCGTGCCCATGTGGCTGCTGTTCGAGGTCGGTGTGCTGTGCGGCAGCCTGATCCGCAAGCGTAGTGCCCACGACGAAGAAGCCAACGACCACAACGACCAGCCACCTGCGACCCAACCGTGAACCTGTTGCTTCTTGAAGAGGCCGACTTCGTCTCGGCCGACCGCGTCGTTCTCGCCGACCGACGCTTCATCCACATGCAGGAAATCCATCGCGTGGCGGTGGGTGACAACCTGCGCGTGGGCCGCATCAACGGCCTGATGGGCAAAGCCACGGTGCTGCGCCTGGAAAAGCACGAAGCCGAACTTGAAGTAGCCTTCGACCAGCCACCACCGGCCAAGCTGCCATTAACCCTCATATTGGCGGTGCCGCGACCCAAAATGCTGCGGCGGCTGTTCCAGACCGTGGCCACCCTCGGCGTATCACGGCTGATCCTGGTAAACAGCTACAAGGTCGAGAAAAGCTTCTGGCAAACGCCTTTCCTGCAGCCCGAGAGCATTCGCGAAAACCTGATCCTCGGCCTGGAACAGGCGCGGGACACGGTGCTGCCCGAGGTGATCATCGAGAAACGTTTCAAGCCTTTCGTCGAAGATCGGCTACCCGCCATCGCCACTGGCACCCTGGGCCTGGTCGGCCACCCCGGCCCCTACCCCGCCTGCCCGCGTGCCGTGGAGCAAGCCGTAACCCTGGCCATTGGCCCCGAGGGCGGCTGGATCCCCTACGAAATCGAGCTGCTGGGCAAGGCTGGGCTGGCACCGGTGCAATTGGGTGATCGCATCCTACGGGTAGAGACCGCCGTCACCGCGCTGCTTTCGCGTATTTTCTGACGTAAACGCCCCTTTTTCACCCATCAAGTTTCCCTCCCCGGGGCCGATGGCCTTGGCAACACAACAACTATTTGTGCTGCCAAGCCGCCGGGGAGTCGTACATGTATCAATGGTTAGCCCAATCGCTGGGCAATGTGAGCGTCAATCGCAAATTGGGGCTGGGCTTCGGCCTGGTGCTGCTGTTGACCTTGGCCATTACCCTGGCCGGCTGGCACGGCATGGACAGCATCATCGACCGTGGCGACAAGCTGGGTAACATCTCGGTCATCCAGCAGTACACCCAGGAACTGCGCATTGCCCGCCAGCATTACGAGCGCCGCAGTGATGATGCGTCGGTGGCCGAGCTGGAAAAAGCCCTGGCCAACCTCGACCGCCAGGTGCAGCTGATGCTCGGGCAGATCGAACACCCCGCCGACCGCCAGCGCCTGGAGCAGCAGCGTGAGGCTGTGCGCATCTACCAGCAGGCATTCAACGAGCTGAAGCAGGCCGGCCAGCGCCGCGAGGCCAGCCGTAGTGTGCTTGGCGACAGCGCCGACAAGGCCGCAGAGCTGATCGGCCGCGTGCAGCGGGGCCTGCTGCAAGGTGGCGATATCAACCAGTACCAGCACGCTGTGGAGGTGAGCGCCCTGCTCCAGCAAGCCCGCTTCCAGGTGCGTGGCTACACCTACAGCGGCAATGCCGAGTTCCAGCAAACGGCGCTGAAGGCCATCGACCAGGCCCTGGCCGAGCTGCGCGCATTGCCGGCCAAAGTGTCGGCCGAACATGCCGCCGGCCTCGACGATGCTGCCACTGCCATGGGCGGCTACCGCGATGCGGTCACCCAGTTCGGCAATGCCCAGGCCGCCAGCGAGCAGGCCCTGCAGCACATGGCCGAGCAAGGTACGCTGCTGCTGCAGACCAGCCAGGCGATGACCACATCGCAGACCGAGGTACGTGACGCAGGCGCAGCCCAGGCCAAGACCCTGCTCGCCGTGGCCACGGTGCTGGCCCTAGCCCTCGGCCTGCTGGCCGCCTGGGCCATTACCCGGCAGATCATCATCCCCCTGCGCCAAACCTTGCGCGCCGCCGAGCGCGTGGCCAGTGGCGACCTGACCCAGAACCTGCAAGTGCAACGTCGCGACGAACTGGGCCAGTTGCAGGCCAGCATGCAGCGCATGACCCAAGGCTTGCGGGAACTGATCGGCGGCATTGGCGACGGCGTCACGCAGATCGCCAGCGCTGCCGAGCAACTGTCGGCCGTCACCGAGCAGACCAGCGCCGGGGTCAACAACCAGAAGGTCGAAACCGACCAAGTGGCGACTGCCATGAACCAGATGACGGCCACCGTGCACGAAGTAGCGCGCAATGCCGAACAGGCCTCGGAAGCCGCCTTGATGGCCGACCAGCAGGCCCGTGAAGGCGACCGGGTGGTGGGCGAAGCGGTGGCGCAGATCGAGCGCCTGGCGGGCGAAGTGATCAACTCCAGCGAAGCGATGAACCAGCTCAAGGCCGAAAGCGACAAAATCGGCAGCGTGCTCGACGTGATCAAGTCGGTGGCCCAGCAAACCAACCTGCTGGCCCTCAACGCGGCGATCGAAGCCGCCCGCGCCGGTGAGGCCGGGCGTGGCTTTGCCGTGGTGGCCGACGAAGTGCGCAGCCTGGCCCAACGCACCCAGCAGTCGACTGAAGAGATCGAAGAGCTGATTGCCGGCCTGCAAAGCGGCACCCAACGGGTGGCCAGCGTGATGGACAACAGCCGCCAACTGACCGACAGCAGCGTCGAGCTGACCCGCCGCGCCGGCAGCTCGCTGGAAACCATCACCCGTACCGTGTCGTCGATTCAGGCGATGAACCAGCAGATTGCCACGGCGGCAGAGGAACAGACAGCCGTGGCCGAGGAGATCAACCGCAGCGTGATGAATGTGCGGGATATTTCTGACCAGACCTCGGCGGCCAGCGAAGAGACGGCCAGCTCCAGCGTTGAGCTGGCGCGGCTGGGGACCCACCTGCAGGGGTTGGTGGGGCGGTTCAAGCTCTGAGCTGAGAGGTGGTTCGCCTGTACAGGCGAACCATCCTACATGCAGCAGTGAAATTTCCTACCTGATTATCAGGTCAAGTCCTACAACTCCGCTGCCGATTGGCAGGGATGTGATGCCGGCAATACGCCTGCATGCATTTTCCCAATCGCTCGGAGATTCCCCATGCTCGGCTACCTCAACCGCAAGCTCGGCAACATCAGTGTCGCTGCCAAGCTGGCCCTCGGCTTCGCCGTGGTCCTGCTACTCACCCTGGCCACCACACTCAGTGGCTGGCGCGCCCTGGATGGCGCGATCGTGCGCTCGCAGCAGCTCGGCGAAATAAACCTGATCAACGACCTGGGCAAAGACCTGCGCGCAGAACGCATCACCTACCGCGTGCTCAGCGACGACACCAGCAAGACGCGCATGACCGGCATCTACGACCAGCTCGAAAACCTCCTGACCACGTTGCAGCATCGCAGCAGCATCGATGAATCACGGCAGTTGCTGGCTAAAGACCTGGCACTGTTGCAGCGCATGCGCAGCGACTTCAGCGAACTGCAGCAATACGTCGCCAAGCGTACTGGCTTGCGTAAGGCCATGCAGATACAGGAGCAGAAACTCAACGAGGCGATCGACGAACTGCAAACCCAGGCTTTACTGAAGATGCCTGCAGACAGCCAGCAAAACGGTGTACTGGGGCTGATGGACACCCTCACCCGGCATGTCGACGGGGCCAACCAGCAAAGCCTGGTGCCGGCCTATACCTTCGATCCGGTCGAGGATTTCGCCAAAGTCGGCGACAACGCCCTGGATGCCGCCAACAGTAGCCTCGGGCAACTGCTTGCAGGCCTTGCGCCGCTGGGCTTGCCACGCGCAGTCAGCGAGCAGCCTGGTGTCGAGCTGGCCAAGTACCGCGCCAGCCTTGAGCAGTACCGCCACGCCGCCGTACGTGTCGAGCAGTTGCAGAACAACCTGGACATCATGGGCACCGAGCTGCGGGCGACGAGCCTCGAACTGGGCAAACGCAAGGTCGAACAACGCGACAGTGAGGCCCTGGCCGCCCGCTCGCTGCTGACCAGCGTGGCGCTGATGGCACTGGTGGTAGGGGTATTGGCCGCCTGGCTGATCACCGTGCAGATCACCCAACCGTTGCGCCAGACACTCGCCGTGGCCGCGCGTATCGCCAAGGGTGACCTGAGCCAGGTTGACGCAGTGCACCGCCGCGACGAAATGGGCCAGCTGCAAACCAGCATGCGCCAGATGACCTTGAGCCTGCGCGAACTGATCGGTGGCATCGACCAGGGTGTCGGCCAACTGTCACAGGCCGCCACTCAGTTGGCGGCCAGTAGCGAGGACACCAAGCTGCGCATCAACCAACAGCGCGAAGAGACCGACCAAGTGGCCACCGCCATGAACCAGATGAGCGCCACCGTACAGGAAGTGGCACAGAACGCCGAGCAGGCCTCGCTGGCCGCGAGTAACGCCGACCAGCAGGCACAACTGGGCGACCGAGTGGTGGCAGAGGCCATCGGCCGTATCGAACAACTGGCCGGGCAGATGGACCATTGCCTGGCGGCCATGCAACACCTGGCGGGCGAGAGCCAGCGCATTGGCAGCATCCTCGACGTGATCAAGTCGGTATCCGAACAGACCAACCTGCTGGCCCTGAACGCGGCGATCGAAGCTGCACGGGCGGGAGAAGCCGGGCGTGGCTTTGCCGTGGTGGCCGATGAAGTGCGGGGCCTGGCCCAGCGCACCTCGACGGCGACCGAGGAGATTGGCCAGTTGATCGACAGCCTGCACAACGGTACCGACGAAGTGACCCGCCTGCTGGACAGCAGCAAGAGCCTGACCGAGCAAAGCGTGGAGCTGAGCCGCAAGGCCGGGCAGGCGTTGGGCCAGATAACCGATACGGTGTCGAGCATTCAGGGCATGAACCAGCAAATCGCCACGGCCAGTGAAGAACAGAGCGTGGTGGCCGAGCAGATCAACCGCAGTGTGATCAACGTGCGGGATGTGTCGGATCAGACCAGTGCGGCCAGTGAACAGACGGCGGCTTCGAGCGGGGAGCTGGAGCAGCTGGGGCAGCAGTTGCGGGGGATGGTGGGGCGGTTCAACATCTGAAATTGCTGGGGGGCGCAAAGCGCCCCCCATGCGGTTACAGCACCTGGCGCAGGAAGGCCTGCGCACGCGGGTCTTTCGGGGCGGCGAAGAACGCGGCCGGGGCCGAATCCTCCAGCAGCTTGCCATGATCGAAGAACAGCACACGGTCGGCCACTTCGCGGGCAAAGCCCATTTCGTGGGTGACGCAGACCATGGTCATGCCTTCCTGGGCCAAGGTCTTCATCACGTCCAGTACCTCGCCGACCATTTCCGGGTCGAGCGCCGAGGTTGGTTCGTCGAACAGCATCACTTTCGGGTCCATCGCCAGCGCTCGGGCAATCGCTACGCGCTGCTGCTGCCCGCCAGAAAGCCGAGACGGGAACTCGTTGGCCTTTTGCGCAATGCCGACCTTTTCCAGCAGCGCCCGGGCCTTGGCTTCGCGGTCAGCCTTGTTGCGCTTGCGCACCACCTTCTGCGCCAGGCACAGGTTTTCCAGCACGGTCATGTGCGGGAACAGGTTGAAGTGCTGGAACACCATGCCGACTTCGCGGCGGTAGGCGTTGATGTCGGTCTTGGGGTCGGCCAGCTGCAGACCGTCGATGGCCACATGGCCCTGGTCGAAATGCTCCAGGCCGTTGAGGCAACGCAGGAAGGTCGACTTGCCCGACCCCGACGGGCCGAGCACTACCACCACTTCGCCCTTGGCGACCTGGGTGGTGACGTTATCCACAGCCCGTACCACCTGGCCACGGGTGTCGAAGACTTTCAGCAGGTCACGGACTTCAATCACTTTGCGCAAGCCTCCGCTCGAGCCGACTGGCAATGTGCGACAGCGGCAGGTTGATCAGCAGGTACAGGCCTGCCACGCAGAACCAGATTTCGAAGGTAGAGAACGAGGTGGTGATAGCCTCACGGCCACTCTTGGTCAGCTCGGTGATGGCGATTACCGACACCAGCGAAGTGTCCTTGACCAGGCTGATGAACTGGCCGGCCAGCGGTGGCAGCACACGTTTGAACGCCTGCGGCAAGATGACGTGGCGCATCGACTGGCCAGCGTTCAGGCCCAGGGAACGAGCTGCTTCATTCTGGCCCTTGGCGATCGACTGCACGCCGGCACGGACAATTTCGGCCACGTAGGCGCCAGTGAACAGCGCCAGCGCCGCCACCCCGGCAAATTCCCGGGACAGGTTGAGCACAGTGCCGATGAAGAAGTAGAAGATGAAGATCTGCACCAGCAGCGGCGTGCCGCGCACCAGTTCGACATAAACGGTCGACAGGTCGCGCAGGGTGGGGTTGTTGGACAACCGGCACAAGCCAGCGAACAGGCCGATCACCAGGCCCAGCGCCCCGGACACCACCGAGATCCACAAGGTGGTCCAAAGGCCCCAGGCCAGCGGGCCCGCTGCCCAATGCCGGGTTACACCAATCGGGTCGCCTTCGGCGACATCGTCGCCACGGCTCAGCTGCAGGCTGTCCTTGGCCACATCGAGCACTTGCTCGGCACCGCTCTCGTCCTTCAGCGTGACGCGAGCGTTATCGCCGGAGATGACGATTTCCTGCACGGTGCCGTAATTGGCAGCGCGCTGTGTTTCCTCGGCCTTGTAGGCAAAGTACTGCGGTACGCGGTTCCAGCGCCACTCGTAGGAAATCATCGAAGTGGCCATGTACAGGCTGAGCGCCAGGCCCACCAGGACCAGGGCGGTCAGCCCGTGCCAGGGCCACTGGGCTTTCTTGTGTTTGATCACGTGGGGTACTTCCGTAAATGCGAACGCGCAGGGTTTGCCTGCGCGTCGGGGTCATAAAGCCGGGCTTTTGGCCTGGGCCTTATTCCATTTCCTTCAGCCAGTCCTTGTTCTTGAACCACTTGTCGTGGATACGATCGTAGGTCCCGTCATGCTTGATCTGGTGCAGGAAGTTGTTGATGAAGTTGATGCTGTCGTAGTCGCCTTTCTTCAGGCCGAAGGCCAGCGGCTCGTAGGTGAAGGGCTCTTCGAGGAACAGCAGCTTGCCGGCGCCGGCTTTTTCCACGGCAACCACGTTGTATGGGGCGTCATAGACGAAGGCATCGGCCTTGCCGTTGACCACGTCCATCACCGCTTCCTGCTCGTTGTCGTAGCCGTGGTACTTGGCTTTGCCGATCAACTTCTTGGAAACCATTTCGCCGGTGGTGCCCAGCTTGGACGTCAGGCGGTACTTCTCGTTGTTCAGGTCCTTGTACGACTTGATCTCGCCAGCCAGCTCCTTGCGGATCAGCAGGGTCTGACCAACCACGATGAAGGGTTCGCTGAAGTTCAGGCGCAGGTTGCGCTCCTGGGTCAGGGTCATGCCGCTGCCGATCATGTCGAACTTGTCGGTCAGCAGGGCCGGGATGATGCCGTCATAGGCGGTGGACACTGCCTCGAACTTGACGCCCATCGACTTGGCCATGGCTTTGAGGATATCGACTTCGAAGCCGATGATCTCGCCACGCTTGTTGGTCATCTGGAACGGCATGTAGGTCGGGTCCATGCCCACCCGCAAGGTGCCGCGCTTGACCGCGTCATCGATGGCGCCCGCCTGGGCCGCTGTCACGGCGACCAGGGCGGTAACACCGACCAACAGTCGCGAAAGGTATTTCTTGATCATCACCAAGTCCCCTAGCAAGAAAAGTAGCGAATCTTATTGTTGGCACGGCCGTGCAGGCCGATGAGTCGTATCGGAGAGGGATGCTAACGCATGGCGGCCCGGGGACCTAGAGCTGGGGGGGACTTTGTTGGCCAAAATCGGTTATGCAGGGACATTGCTGGCGAGGGCTTCCGCTCCTACAGAGGAATGTATATCCCTGTAGGAGCGGCCTTGTGTCGCGAATGGGCCGCAAAGCGGCCCCAAGATCTATCAGGCGCCGGCGAGTACTGGTTGGCCTTCACTCTCCGGATGCAACGGCAACAGCGGCGAGTGCGGGTCGTTTTTGATGGAAGCACGCCACACATCGATCCACGCCGCATTGTGCTCGGCCCACACTTGCTCATGCAGGCGAGTCAGCGCCACCGGGTCGCTGAGCAGAGCCAGACGGGTATTGAGGTCCAGCCCTTTCGGCCCGACCTCCATCGCCTTGGCCACGCGCTCGGCACGCAGTGCTTCGATCGGCGCCGCCTGGCCGTGACGGGCAGTGGCCATGGCGCAGGCCAGGGCGTTCTGCCGCGGGTCGACCACTGCCCGCACGAAGCCATCATGCAGGGCATGCCAGCGGTTTTCGTGGGTGTACTGGTCGGTAGCCAGCAGCTCTTGCGGGGTGGCGTATTCCTCGGGGATGAGGAACAGCTTTTCGTCCTTGGCCGCCAGGCCCAGGCGGGTGCGGCTGGAAATTACCGACACCGGGATCGACAGCACCAGCGAACCGACGATAGGCGCCAGCCACCACAGGAAGCTTGGGTTCAACCACGCCACCAGCGCGGCCCAGGCAATACCCAGCAGGGTTTGTGGGCCGTGGCGACGCACCGCTTCGCTCCACGGCGTGGAGTCGTCGTCACGCTGCGGCGAGTTCCAGGTCGCGGCCCAGCCGAGGAACGCGGCCAGCACGAAGCGGGTGTGGAAGATCATGCGTACCGGTGCCAGCAGCATGGAGAACAGCATCTCCATCAGCATCGACAAGGTAACCTTGATCCGCCCGCCGAACTCGACGGCGCCCTTGGCCCAGATCAGGATGACACTGAGCAGCTTGGGCAGGAACAGCAGCACGATCGTGGTGGAGAATAGCGCCACGGCCTTTTCCGGGTGCCACTGCGGCCACAGCGGGTAAAGCTGGTACGGCTCGATGAAATACTGCGGCTCCATCAGCGTGTTGGTCGCCAGCAGCGCAGTCGACAGCACCAGGAACAGGAACCACAACGGTGCCGACAGGTACGACATGACCCCGGTGAGGAACACCGCACGGTGTACCGGGTGCATGCCCTTGACCAGGAACAGGCGGAAGTTCATCAGGTTGCCGTGGCACCAGCGGCGGTCGCGCTTGAGCTCGTCGAGCAGGTTCGGCGGCAGTTCTTCGTAGCTGCCCGGCAGGTCGTAGGCGATCCACACGCCCCAGCCGGCGCGGCGCATCAGCGCGGCTTCGACGAAGTCGTGGGAAAGGATGGCACCGGCGAACGCGCCCTTACCCGGCAACGGCGCCAGGGCGCAGTGCTCGATGAACGGCTTCATGCGGATGATCGCGTTGTGGCCCCAGTAGTGCGATTCGCCCAGCTGCCAGAAGTGCAGGCCAGCGGTGAACAGCGGGCCGTACACGCGGGTGGCGAACTGCTGCATGCGTGCATACAGGGTGTCCATGCCCGAGGCTTTAGGCCCGGTCTGGATGATGCCAGCATCCGGGTTGGCCTCCATCAGGCGCACCAGGCTGCTCAGGCACTCGCCGCTCATGACGCTGTCGGCGTCGAGCACGACCATGTACTTGTACTCGCCACCCCAGCGACGGCAGAAGTCGTCGAGGTTGCCGCTCTTGCGCTTCACCCGGCGCCGACGGCGGCGGTAGAAGATGCGGCCAAAGCCTTTGGTTTCGCGGCACACGTCCAGCCAGGCCTGTTGCTCGGCCACGGCAATGTCGGTGTCGTTGGTGTCGCTGAGCACGAAGAAGTCGAAGCGGTCGAGGTTGCCGCTGGCGGCCACCGACTCGAACGTTGCGCGCAGGCCGGCGAACACGCGCGGCACGTCTTCGTTGCAGATCGGCATCACCAACGCGGTACGCGCCTCGGGTGCAATCGGCTCGTTGCCGGCGCTACTGCCCGAAATCTTGTATTTGTCGCGCCCGGTGAGCAGCTCGAGGAAGCCCATCAGTGCGGTCCAGAAGCCCGCCGATACCCAGCAGAACAGGATGCCGAAGAGGATCAGGATGGAGGTTTGCAAGGCATACGGCCACACCTGCACGACGGTGTCCCACAGCGACTGGCTGAGGATTTCGTCGAGGTCGACGAACGACCAGCCCTGGTACGGCAGGATGCCCTTCATGTACCAACCGGCGACGATGGTCTGGCCGATCATCAGGGCCAGCAGGATGTAACGGCGGATCGACCCGACCGTGCGCCAGCGTGCCGGCGGCAGCTCGCGCTTGGGTGGCTGCGGCGCGTTGGGACGGCCGGTCATGCGCCGCCACATGCGGATCAGCACGTTGGTGCGCCACGGCTCGGGCACGACCTTGGTGCGCTTGATCGGCGGGGCGATCTTCAGGCACAGGCGGCCGCTGCCATCGACACCGAGCATTTCGGCATCTTCCAGCTCGGCAGCACTGCCCACGGTCAAACGTGGACCGACCGAGGCCTGTACGGCCTCGGCAGGGCCGGCGGCCGGGTCGGCCGCCAGACGTTGGTGCAGCTCACTGAACGACGAGCAACTGGCGAGTTCCGCCCGTTGCTCGTCACTCAGTGGCAGGTGAGCCAGGTACTCGCCAAGCGATACTGGCCTTGCGTTTGAGTTACTCATCGGCAGGCAACTGATAGCTCCAGGTCTCGGTCAGCACCTTCTCGGTGGTGGCCGGGGCCCCGTTGGTGGGCGCCGCATCGGCGGCAGGTTGTTCGGCCTTGGCAGGTTGCTCGGCCTTCACGGCTTTCTCGGCCTTGGCATGTTTGGCTGCGGCCTTGTCCTGCTTGGCGTCCTGGGCAGGCTTGGCGGGCTCGACCGGCACATCACGCACCAGCGCGGCACGCATTTCGGTCGACTTGTTGGCTTCCTTGACCTTCAGACGCAGGGTCAGGCGCCAGCCCTTGGTCTCAGGGTTATAGCGCAGATTGTTTTCGACCACCTCGGCGTTGTCGTCAACGCTGATCTGGCTGCGCACGGCGGTATCTTCCGGCAAGGCGGCCAAGGCGGGGCCTGTGAAATCGACCAGGAAGGCCACGCTGCCGTCTGGCTGGCGGATCAGGTTGGACTGCTTGACGTCACCGGTGGAGCGCAGGGTCTGCTTGACCGAACCCAGATCAGGCGCCTGGAATTTCGCCTCGTCGATGGTCCAGTGCAGGCGGTAGGCGTACTCGATCGGCTTGCCTGGCTCTGGCAGCTTCTCCGGGCTCCAGAAAGCTACGATGTTGTCGTTGGTTTCGTCGGCAGTCGGGATTTCGACCAGGTCGACGGTGCCCTTGCCCCAGTCACCCTTTGGCTCGATCCAGGCGCTTGGGCGCTTCTGGTAGTTGTCGTCGAGGTCTTCGAAGTCGCTGAAGGCACGCTGACGCTGCATCAAGCCGAAACCACGCGGGTTCTCGACGCTGAAGTTGCTCACGGCGAGGTGTTTCGGGTTGTTCAGCGGGCGCCACAGCCACTCGCCATTGCCGGCGTGAATCGACAGGCCTTCGGAGTCGTGCAGGGCCGGGCGGTAGTTGAGCACTTTGGACGGCTGGTTGGGGCCGAACAGGTACATGCTGGTCAGCGGGGCAATGCCCAGGCGGCTGACCTGGTCACGCAGGAACACGCGGGACTGCACGTCGACCACGGTATCGTTGCCTGGGCGCAGGGTCAGCTTGTAGGCACCGGTGGAGCGCGGCGAGTCCAGCAAGGCGTAGATCACCAGGTGCTTGTCGGCCGGTTTGGGTTTCTCGACCCAGAACTCGGTGAAGCGCGGGAACTCTTCGCCCGATGGCAGTGCAGTGTCGATGGCCAGGCCACGGGCCGACAGGCCGTACACATGGCCCTTGCCGACCACGCGGAAATAGCTGGCGCCAAGCAGGGTCATGATCTCGTCCTGCTTGTCGGCCTTGTTGATCGGGTACAGCACGCGGAAGCCGGCGTAACCAAGGTTCTTGGTGGTTTCCGGGTCGTGCGGCACGTCACCGAACTCGAAGCGGCTCGGGTCGTACTTGATTTCCTCGACCTTGGAGGCGGTGACTTCGTTGATTTTCACCGGGGTGTCGAAGTGCATGCCCTGGTGATAGAACGACAGTTTGAACGGGGTCTTGTCCTTGGCCCACTCGGCCTTTTCCTGCAGGAAATGGATTTTCTGGTAGTCCGCGAACTTCATGTCGCGGAACACCGCAGGCAGGTTGCTTTTCGGTGCGTCGTACTTCTGGCCGGCCAGATCCTTTGCCTTGGCTGCAACATCGTCAAGATTGAATGCCCACAGCTGGCCCGCGCTCATCAGGCCGACCAGTGCCACACTGGCCATCAGGGCCTTGCGTAGACGCACGCCGGGGATTCTTGATGCTTTTTGGGGACTAACAATCACGAGCAACCCTCGCCGAAAACAGATCATGAAACCAACGGCCAGCGACAAATGCCGGGTTGGCGAGCACTGTTCGGACCCCGTGAGGGCGTAATGATTCCCCAAACGGATCCAGACAATGCTCGAGTCAGAGTGAAACGAACCTGCGAACGCAGGTCCATGCAGCGCGCGATTATCCAGCAGGTCGCGTGACAACGCATCAGGCTGGAACAACTATTTATCGTACAAAACCCCTTGTTTTCCTATAAACAAAGGGTTTTTTGACCTCACATTTGTAACATAAATGTTACGGGGCCATCATTGACCAGGTGCACCTGCATATCCGCACCGAAGCGGCCGCTGGCCACGTCGGCGTGCTGAGCGTTTGCCTGCTGCAAAAGATAGTCGAACAATTCGGCGCCGAGGGCCGGTGGCGCTGCCGTCGAGAAGCTTGGGCGCATGCCATTGCGGGTGTCGGCCGCCAAGGTGAACTGCGACACCAGCAACAAGCCACCCCCGACATCCTTGAGCGACAGGTTCATCTTGCCTTGCTCGTCGCTGAACACACGGTAGTTCAGCAGCTTGTGCAACAGCTTATCGGCCTGTTCACGGGAATCTTCAGGCTCGACCGCCACCAGTACCAGCAGACCCTGGTCGATGGCGCCGACCACCTCCCCCGCTACTTCGACGCGTGCACCGCGCACGCGCTGCAGCAGGCCCCTCATGCTTCTTCCAGGGGCAGGTCGAGCAGGCGCCGGGCCATCTGGTCGGCGGCACGTACCAGGGCATCGGTGATGCCAGGCTCCGAAGCCGCGTGACCGGCGTCACGAATCACTTTCAACTCGCTGTTCGGCCAGGCCTGGTGCAGGGCCCAGGCGTTGTCCAGCGGGCAGATCACGTCGTAGCGGCCGTGCACGATCACCGCCGGCAGATGGGCGATTTTCGGCAAGTCGCGGATCAGCTGATCCGGCTCGAGGAAGGCATTGTTCATGAAGTAGTGGCATTCGATACGGGCGATCGACAGCGCACGCTGCGGTTCGGAGAACCGGTCGACGACCAGCGGGTTCGGACGCAGGGTGGCGGTACGGCCTTCCCAGGTGGACCAGGCCTTGGCCGCATGCATCTGGGCAATCTGGTCGTTGCCGGTCAGGCGCTTGTGGAAAGCCTTGACCAGATCGCCACGCTCTTCCGGCGGAATCGGTGCGATGTAGTCCTGCCAGTAGTCCGGGAACATACGGCTGGCGCCTTCCTGGTAGAACCATTCGATCTCCTGTGGCCGGCACAGGAAGATGCCGCGCAGGATCAGGCCATGCACACGCTCGGGGTGGGCCTGGGCGTACGCCAGGGCCAGGGTCGAGCCCCACGAGCCGCCGAAGAGCACCCACTTGTCGATACCCAGGTGCTCACGAATGCGCTCCAGGTCCTCGACCAGGTGCCAGGTGGTGTTGTTCTCCAGGCTCGCATGGGGCGTGGAGCGGCCACAGCCGCGCTGGTCGAAGGTGATGATGCGGTACAGCGTTGGGTCGAAGTAGCAACGGCTCTGGGCGTCGCAACCGGCGCCCGGCCCACCGTGGATGAACACCACCGGCAGACCTTCTGGCGAGCCGCTCTCGTCGACATACAGCACATGCGGCGCTTCCACGGCCAGATCGTGCCGGGCGTAGGGTTTGATCTGCGGGTAGAGGGTCTGCATTGCGCACTCCGTGTGAGGATTATTCGGCCGTGGGCCATCATAAACCTGAATTGCGCTTTGAGCACCGCCTCTTCCACTCAACGCGGGTAACGCGCTTCCCCCCAAGCCAGCAGCGCTTGCAAAAGCTGCTTCAATACCACTTGCGTCGGTTGCGCCAAGTCTTCCCGGTAGGCAAACGGCTCGGTTTCCTCCATGTACGTGCTTTGCGCCAGCTCCAACTGCACCGCATGGATATGGTTGGCCGGGTCGCCATAATGCCGGGTGATGTGCCCGCCCTTGAACCGGCCATTAAGCACATGGCTGTAACCTTGCGCCTCGGCGCACACGGCCTGCAGCCGCTCAGCCAGTGCCGGGTCGCAACTGGCACCGTTGAAAGTGCCCAGGTTGAAGTCCGGCAACTTGCCGTCGAACAGGTGCGGGATATGCGAACGGATCGAATGGGCATCCCACAGCAGCGCATAGCCAAACTGCTCGCGCAGCCGGTCCAGCTCGTGACGAAGGGTGTCGTGATAAGGGCGCCAGATTTGCTCCAGGTAACGTTTACGTTCTTCGCCGGACGGCACCAGCCCATCCTTGAACAGCGGCTCGCCTTCGAACAACGTGGCCGGGTACAGGCCCGTGGTGGCGCCGGCGTACAGCGGTTTGTCGTCATCCGGGCGATTCAGGTCGATGACGAAACGCGAATACTCCGCGGCCACCACGCTGGCACCCAGGTCACGGGCAAAGTCATACAGCCGCGGGATGTGCCAGTCGGTGTCCGGCAAGCTGCGCGCCTGGTCGACCAGGCCGTCGCGCACGGCGTCGCTCAGGCGCAGGCCGGCGTGCGGCATGCTGATCAGCAGCGGCAGGCGGCCTTGGTGAAAACTCAGTGCCTTGTCCATCATGTCTCGCTCAGTTGGAGATTTCGTGGCCCTTGCGCACCACGCGCTTGGGCAGGTCGCCACCCAGCCAGTAGGCCAGGTCGGCGGGACGTTCGATTTGCCAGGCGACGAAGTCGGCCACCTTGCCCACCTCCAGCGAGCCGTGGCTGTCGCCCAGGCCCAAAGCAGTGGCGGCATGCACGGTGACGCCGGCCAAGGCTTCTTCCGGGGTCATGCGGAAACAGGTACAGCCCATGTTCAGCATCAAGCGCAGTGACAGCCCTGGCGAAGTGCCGGGGTTGAGGTCGCTGGCCAGGGCAATCTTCACTCCGTGGCGGCGCAAGGCGTCCATGGGCGGCAACTGGGTTTCGCGCAGGAAGTAGAAGGCGCCCGGCAGCAGCACGGCGACCGTGCCGGCTTTTGCCATGGCAATGGCGTCTTCCTCGGTCATGAACTCCAGGTGGTCGGCCGACAGTGCCTGGTAGCGTGCTGCCAGGCTGGA
Organism: Pseudomonas sp. NBRC 111140; assembly: GCF_001320885.1. Taxonomy (NCBI): domain Bacteria; kingdom Pseudomonadati; phylum Pseudomonadota; class Gammaproteobacteria; order Pseudomonadales; family Pseudomonadaceae; genus Pseudomonas; species Pseudomonas sp. NBRC 111140. Next base: position 13,099 of record NZ_BCBQ01000067.1, on the reverse strand, counting down.
GCCATGCAACGACGACAGCTGTTCGGCGTGCAGTTTGACCGGCAGGCCCAGCTCGCGCGCCTTGATGAACAACCGCTCGACCTGGGCTGGGGAGAACGCCAGGTGTTCGCAGAAGGCATCCACCGCATCCACCAGGCCTTCGGCGGCCAGGGCTGGCAGCATCTCGTCACAGATGTGCGCGATGTAATCGTCGGCCCGGCCCGCGTACTCCGGCGGCAAGGCATGCGCCGCCAGGCAGGTGGCACGCACCGCCAACGGCAGCTCGTCGGCCAAGCGCCGGGCCACACGCAGCATCTTGCGCTCGTTGGCCAGGTCCAGGCCGTAGCCGGACTTGATCTCGATCGTGGTCACGCCATCGCGCATCAGCGCCTGGACCCGCTGGCGAGCACTGGCGAACAGCTCGTCTTCGCTGGCCGCGCGGGTGGCCCGCACGGTGCTGGCGATACCACCGCCTTGCGCTGCGATTTCGGCATAGCTCACGCCTTGCAGGCGCTGCTCGAACTCACCGCTGCGGTTGCCACCGAACACCGCGTGGGTGTGGCAGTCGATCAGCCCCGGGGTGACCCATGCGCCGCCCAGGTCCACCGTGCGGTCAGCCTCGACCGGTGCCAGCTCGGCGCGTGGGCCGATCCATTCGATCAGCCCGGCGCTGGTGACGATGGCCGCGTCTTCGATGGCCGAGTATCGGCCTTCGGCCATGGTTGCCACATGGCAATGCTGCCAGAGGGTTCTCATGCACAATCTCCTTTACTAGCGGTGCAGCTCGGCCGGTTCCACTGCCGGCTGGCCCTGCCCTGCGCGCGGCTTGCACCACAGCAGGTAGGACGCCACCAGGAACACCACCCAGATCACGCCGACGATCAATGCCGCCTGGGTGTCCGGGAAGTAGCCAAGCACGCCAAAGATGAACACCATGAACGCAATGGCCATGGCCGGGCCATAGGGCCAGAACGGTACCGGGAACTTGAGCTGGGCCACTTCCTCACGGCTCATGCTGCGGCGCATGGCCACCTGGGTAAGCAGGATCATCAGCCACACCCACACCGTGGCGAAGGTGGCGATCGAGGCAATCAGCAGGAACACGTTTTCCGGGATCAGGTAGTTGAGCAGCACGCCGATCAGCAATGCAGCGCCCATCACCACCACGGTCATCCACGGCACGCCATGTTTCGACAGCTTGCCGAAGCTGCGTGGCGCATGGCCTTGATGGGCCAGGCCGTACATCATGCGGCCGGCGCCGAAGATGTCGCTGTTGATGGCCGAGATGGCGGCGGAAATCACCACGACATTCAGCACGGCGGCGGCCGAGCCTATCCCCAGGTTGCTGAAGATCTGCACGAACGGGCTGCCCTGGCTGCCGATTTGCGGCCAGGGGTACAGGCACATCAGCACGAACAGGGTGAGCACGTAGAACAGCAGGATGCGCAGGGGCACCGCGTTGATCGCTTTGGGGATGACGCGTTGCGGGTCCTTGGCCTCACCGGCGGTGACGCCGATGATCTCGATACCGCCGAAAGCGAACATCACCACGGCAAACGACGCAATCAGCCCGCCGATGCCGTTAGGCATGAAGCCGCCGTGGTCGAACAGGTTGCTCATGCCCACGGCATGCCCGGTGCCCACCTGGCTGAAACCGAAGGCCATGATGCCGAGCCCGGCCAGGATCATCGCGACGATGGCGCCGACCTTGAGCAGCGACAGCCAGAACTCCATCTCGCCAAATACCTTGACGTTGCACAGGTTGAGGCCGCCGATGATGAAGACGATACCCAGCACCCAGATCCAGCGGGCGACCTCCGGGAACCAGAAGCCCATGTAGATCCCGAAGGCGGTGACGTCGGCGATGGCGACGATGACCATCTCGAAGGCGTAGGTCCAGCCGAGGATGAAGCCGGCCATGGGGCCGAGGTAGGTGCTGGCGTAGTGACCGAAGGAACCGGCCACCGGGTTGTGCACGGCCATTTCGCCGAGGGCGCGCATGACCATGAACACGGCGGCGCCGCCGATCAGGTAGGCCAGCAGCACGGCCGGGCCGGCCATCTGGATGGCCGAGGCGGAACCGTAGAACAGCCCGGTGCCGATGGCGGAACCGAGGGCCATGAAACGGATGTGGCGGGCACTTAGCCCGCGTTTGAGACCTTGAGCTTGTTGCATGTCACGTCCTTAAATTGTTTTTGTGGTCGTGAGATCAGAAGGGGCTGCTGCGTAGCCCATTCGCGGGCACGCCCGCTCCCACAGGAATACCGCAGCTTTGTGCCGTACCTATGAGAGCGGGCGCGCCCGCAAAGGGCCGCAATGCGGCCCCAGGGGCATTACAGGCTTGGCAGCACACCCGCCGGCAACAAACCGGTCAGGCTGCCCTTGGCCAACAGTTCCACAGCCTTTTCGATGTCTGGCGCGAAGAAACGGTCACGGTCGTAGTGCGCCACTTCGCTGCGCAGCGCCTGGCGTGCCTTCTCCAGCTTGGCCGAAGTCTTCAGGCCCTTGCGCAGGTCCAGACCCTGGCAGGCGCCCAGCCATTCGATGGCCAGTACGCCACGGGTGTTTTCGGCCATTTCCCACAGGCGCTTGCCGGCAGCCGGGGCCATCGACACATGGTCTTCCTGGTTGGCCGAGGTTGGCAGGCTGTCGACGCTGTGCGGGTGCGACAGGGCCTTGTTCTCGCTGGCCAGGGCGGCAGCGGTCACCTGGGCGATCATGAAGCCGGAGTTCACCCCACCGTTTTCCACCAGGAACGGCGGCAGCTGGGACATGTGCTTGTCCATCATCAGCGAGATGCGGCGCTCGCTGAGCGAGCCGATTTCGGCAATGGCCAGGGCCAGGTTGTCGGCAGCCATGGCCACGGGCTCTGCGTGGAAGTTACCACCGGAAATCACGTCACCCTCGGCAGCGAACACCAGCGGGTTGTCCGACACAGCGTTGGCTTCGACGCCCAGTACCTCGGCGGCCTGGCGCAGCTGGGTCAGGCACGCGCCCATGACCTGCGGCTGGCAGCGCAGCGAGTACGGGTCCTGAACCTTGTCACAGTTCTTGTGCGACAGCGACACTTCGCTGGAATCGCCCAGCAGGTCGCGGAAGCAGGCGGCGGTGTCGATCTGGCCGCGCTGGCCACGCGCTTCGTGGATACGCGCATCGAACGGCGAACGCGAGCCCAATACGGCTTCGACGCTTAGGCCGCCGCAGGCGATGGCGGCGGCATACAGGTCTTCGGCCTGGAACAGGCCACGCAGGGCATAGGCGGTGGACGCCTGGGTGCCGTTGAGCAGGGCCAGGCCTTCTTTGGCAGCCAGGGTCAGCGGTTCGAGGCCGGCAACCGCCAGGGCTTCGGTAGCCGACAGCCATTGGCCCTTGTAGCGGGCTTTGCCTTCACCCAGCAGCACCAGCGACATGTGCGCCAGCGGTGCCAAGTCGCCGGAAGCACCCACGGAGCCTTTCAGCGGGATGTGCGGATAGACTTCGGCGTTTACCAGGGCAATCAGGGCGTCGATGACTTTGCGACGAATGCCTGAAAAACCACGGCTGAGGCTGTTGATTTTCAGCACCATGATCAACCGCACCAGGTCGTCATCCAGCGGCGCGCCGATACCGGCGGCGTGGGACAGCACCAGCGAGCGCTGCAGGTTTTCCAGGTCGTGGCTGGCAATGCGGGTCGAGGCCAACAGGCCGAAACCGGTGTTGATGCCGTAGGCGGTGCGGTCTTCGGCAATGATTTGCTCGACGCAGGCAACGCTGGCGTCGATGGCCGGCGCGGCGCTGGCATCCAGTTGCAGGCGCACGGGCGCGGCGTGGATCGCGCGCAGCTGGGCCAAGGTCAGGGTGCCAGGCTTGAGGGTGAGTTCGGTCACTTTGCTACTCCAATCGCGTGGAGCCGCAGGCCCGTCGTTGGGTGCCTGCGCGCTCCTTCTTGTTGTTCAGTATCACCCCTTGCGGGGTGCGATCCAAAGCGTGGCGATCAGCCAGTGATCATCGGCAGGTCCAGGCCCTGCTCTTTGGCGCAGTCGATGGCGATGTCATAACCGGCATCGGCGTGGCGCATGACGCCAGTCCCTGGATCGTTGGTCAGTACGCGGGCGATACGCTCGGCAGCTTCATCGGTACCGTCACAGACGATGACCATGCCCGAGTGCTGCGAGAAGCCCATGCCCACACCACCGCCGTGGTGCAGCGACACCCAGGTGGCGCCGCCTGCAGTGTTCAGCAGGGCGTTGAGCAGTGGCCAATCGGAAACGGCGTCCGAACCATCACGCATGGCTTCGGTTTCGCGGTTGGGGCTGGATACCGAACCCGAGTCCAGGTGGTCACGGCCGATCACCACCGGTGCCGACAGCTCGCCGCTGCGGACCATTTCGTTGAAGGCCAGGCCCAGCTTGGCGCGAAGGCCCAGGCCAACCCAGCAGATACGCGCCGGCAGGCCCTGGAAGCTGATGCGCTCGCGGGCCATGTCCAGCCAGCGGTGCAGGTGGGCGTCGTCGGGGATCAGTTCCTTGACCTTGGCGTCGGTCTTGTAGATGTCCTCTGCCTCGCCAGACAGCGCCGCCCAGCGGAACGGGCCGATACCACGGCAGAACAGCGGGCGGATGTAGGCAGGGACGAAGCCTGGGAAGTCGAAGGCATTGGCCACGCCTTCTTCCTTGGCCATCTGACGGATGTTGTTGCCGTAGTCGAAGGTCGGGATGCCCTGTTTCTGGAAGTCCAGCATGGCCTGTACGTGCACGGCCATCGACTGCTTGGCGGCCTTGACCACTGCAGCCGGTTCGGTCTGCGCACGGTCGCGGTACTGTTCCCAGGTCCAGCCGGCAGGCAGGTAGCCGTTCAGCGGGTCGTGGGCGCTGGTCTGGTCGGTGACCATGTCCGGGCGCACGCCACGCTTGACCAGCTCTGGCAGGATTTCGGCGGCGTTGCCGTGCAGGGCGATGGAAATGGCCTTGCCTTCGGCGGTGTACTTGGCGATGCGCGCCAGGGCGTCGTCAAGGTCAGTGGCCTGCTCGTCTACGTAGCGGGTTTCCAGACGGAAGTCGATGCGGCTCTGCTGGCACTCGATGTTCAGCGAGCAGGCACCGGCCAGGGTAGCGGCCAGTGGCTGCGCGCCACCCATGCCGCCGAGGCCTGCGGTGAGCACCCACTTGCCTTTCAGGCTGCCACCGTAGTGCTGGCGACCAGCTTCGACGAAGGTTTCATAGGTGCCCTGAACGATGCCTTGGCTGCCGATGTAGATCCAGCTGCCAGCGGTCATCTGGCCGTACATGGCCAGGCCCTTGGCGTCCAGTTCGTTGAAATGTTCCCAGTTGGCCCAGTGTGGCACCAGGTTGGAGTTGGCGATCAACACGCGCGGGGCGTTGCTGTGGGTCTTGAACACGCCGACCGGCTTGCCCGACTGCACCAGCAGGGTTTCGTCGTCTTCCAGGCGGGTCAGGGTTTCGACGATCTTGTCGTAGCATTCCCAGTTACGGGCGGCGCGGCCGATACCGCCGTACACCACCAGTTCTTTCGGGTTTTCCGCGACCTGCGGGTCGAGGTTGTTCATCAGCATGCGCAGGGGCGCTTCGGTCAGCCAGCTTTTGGCGGTCAGCTTGTTGCCACGTGGGGCACGGATTTCAACGTCACGGTATTTGTTGTTGTCGGTCACGGGAAAGGTCCTCTGCGGTCGTCCGCGGGCGGGTATGTCGTGGTGAATATACAAACACACCTTTACTTGTATGTACAAGCATGGACAACCAAAATAATTGGACCTGTGCGTTCCTGGCTTGGGTTTTGTGGTGGTGCATAGATCGAGCGCCGCGCGGGCGGCGCTCGATCTCACAGGCAATGAAAATGCATTGCCAAGCCCATCAGCGCAAAATGAGCTCGATCAAGCAAAACCGCCCCTGAACCTCCAGCCCAAGCAACTCGTCGTTGCCCTCCAGCCGCAGGCAGTCATACAACCCCAACCGCTGCGTCTCACGCCCGGCAACGCCAACCTCGACCTGGCTACCGGCCGCAAACAACAGCACCGTCGACGCCGAGCTGTACAACCGGCTGGTGCCATCGAACCACTGCAACCGCGCCCGATACCGCTGCGGCGCATAGATCAGGTTGAAATCGCGGATCGCCCCCCCCAGCAGCTTGCAACTGACCTGGCTTTCACCGCTGAAGGCAAAGGCATCGAACGGCAGCAACGGCCGGCTGGCCTGGCCGTCGACCATCAAGCGCATGCCGTCGCCCTGCAGCACGGTGATGATTCGCTGATAACCGGCGAAGGTGGAAAAACCACCCGACTCTTCGATATCGGCAATCGACAGGCGCCAGCCAAAGCCATCCAGGCCCTCGCCACTGTCGCGGGTAATTTCTTCGGTGAAACCGCCACCGTTCTTCCACGGCATGCGCGGGTAATCCTGCGCACGCAACAACTGCAGCTGGCTCATTTACTGAAACGTCCTTCCAGGCGATGACGGGAACCGGGGTGGATCAGCCGTGCAGCGGTCACCGGCTGGCGGCCGGACCAGGTACGGCGGCGAATCAGCAGGCACGGCTCGCCCCGCTCGATCTGCAGCAGGCGGCACTCTTCCGGCTCGGCCAGAATGGCCTCGACCACGTGCTCACCTTCGGTCAGCGGCGCCACCTGGGACAGGTAGGCGTAAGGCGTCTGCCGGGTGAAGTCCTGCTTGAGGTAGTCGGGGGCAATGGCCGCGTTGACGTAGCGGTCCTCGATCTGCACCGGCACGCCGTTCTCGAAATGCACGATCAGCGAGTGGAACACGCGCTGGCCTTCGCGCATGTCCAGGGCCAAGGCCCGCTCGGAGCCGGCGGCTTCCTCGTTGAGGGTGATCACCTGGCAGCTATGCTGGTGGCCGCGCGCGGCAATTTCGTCGGCAATGTTGTTGACTTCGAACAGCGCCGAACGGCCCTTGGGCTCGGCCACGAAGGTGCCGACCCCTTGCATGCGCACCAGCAGCCCTTCGGCGGTGAGTTCACGCAGGGCACGGTTGATGGTCATGCGGCTGAAGCCCAGCTCGCTGACCAGTTCACTCTCCGAGGGGACCCGGTGATGGGGTGGCCAGCTGCCGTTGTCGATCTGCTGGATGATCATCTGTTTGACCCGGGCGTACAACGGCGCCGGGCCCTCGCCCATCTGGGCAACCAGCGCGGAGACAGGAGGTGTCGGCACGGCGTTGGATCCTTGTGCATATGGAGTGAGCGGTAGCTTGCCGCAGTTTACCCGGCAGGCAAACGGCTGTATATGTATATACAAGTCAACAATAACAGGATTTGCACAGATGTCCGCCTACTTCGCCGAACGCGCCCTGCTCCCCACGGGCTGGGCCAGCCATGTCCGTATCGAGGTCGCCAGCGATGGCCATGTGGCCCGCATCGAGCCCGGCGCTTCGGCCGAAGGCGCCGAGCGCCTGGCCGGCCCGCTGCTGCCCGGCATGCCCAATCTTCACTCGCATGCCTTCCAGCGCGCCATGGCGGGCCTGGCGGAAGTGGCCGGCAACCCCAACGACAGCTTCTGGACCTGGCGCGACCTGATGTACCGCCTGGTCGGGCAGATCACGCCGGACCAGTTGCAGATCATCGCCCGCCAGCTGTACATCGAAATGCTCAAGGCCGGCTACACCTCGGTGGCGGAATTCCACTACGTGCACCATGACCAGGCCGGCAAGCCCTACGCGGACCCGGCCGAACTGTCCTGCCGCATCAGCGCGGCCGCAGCCGACAGCGGCATAGGCCTGACCTTGCTGCCGGTACTGTACAGCCACGCAGGCTTCGGCGGCCAAGCACCGAACGACGGGCAGCGGCGCTTCATCAACTCCACCGAACAGTACCTGAAGCTGCAGGCACAACTGGCCCCGCTGCTGGCCGCGCAACCGGCGCAGCAACTGGGCTTGTGCTTCCATTCACTGCGGGCGGTAACGCCTGGGCAAATCGCCGATGTGCTGGCAGCCAGCGCCCCACAATGCCCGGTGCATATCCACATCGCCGAGCAGCAGAAGGAGGTGGACGATTGCCTGGCCTGGAGTGGCCTGCGTCCATTGCAGTGGCTGTACGAACATGTGGACGTGAACCCGCGCTGGTGCCTGGTGCACGCCACCCACGCCGAGCCGGACGAGGTCACCGCCATGGCCCGCAGTGGCGCGGTGGCTGGGCTGTGCCTGACTACCGAAGCCAACCTGGGCGACGGGATATTCCCGGCGGTGGACTTCCTGGCCCAGGGCGGGCGCATGGGCATTGGTTCGGACAGCCATGTGTCGCTGAGCGTGGTGGAAGAACTGCGCTGGCTGGAGTATGGCCAGCGGCTACGGGACCAGCGACGCAATCGCCTGTATCGTGGCGACCAGCCGATGGTCGGGCGCACGCTGTACGACGCTGCACTGGCAGGCGGCGCGCAGGCGCTGGGGCAGGCGGTCGGGGAGCTGGCCGTGGGCAAGCGCGCCGACTGGCTGGTGCTCGATGGGCAGGACCCTTACATCGCCATGGCGGATGGCGACGCCATTCTCAACCGCTGGCTGTTCGCCGGTGGGGATCGCCAGGTACGCGACGTGATGGTGAACGGACAGTGGGTGGTGCGCCAGGGTCGGCATGCGCAGGAAGCGGAAAGCGCGCAGGCATTTGCCGGCGTGCTGCGCCAGCTCTTGGGTTGAGCGTATTGGGGCTGCAAAGCAGCCCCAAACATCAGTGCATTTTCACGATTTGCTGATCGGACGCTCGCCAGATCAACCGACTGGTGTCATACCCCTGCTGCCGCGCCTTGGACAGCAGGTTCTCGCGCTCCCAGGCCGGCAACGTCGGCGTGCGCGACAGAATCCACAGGTGCTTGCGGTCCGGGCTGCCGACCACCGCCGTGCGGTAGCGATCATCCACGTACAGAATCCAGTACTCGCCCCGCGCCACGCCAGGCACCAGCTTGGTGAACCAGTTATCGAACTCTACCCACAGCTTGTCGGTATGCCCCGGCTCCTGGATGCTGGCATGCCCTTCGGCGCGCAGCCATTCATCACCCATGGTACGGCAGCGGTTGAGCACGCCAAAGGTGCCGTCCGGCTTGAGGTTGTAGTGTGCCTCGGACTGCTCGCAGCCGGTCTGGTAGCGCATGGGCAGGCGCGCCAGTTCGAACCATTTGCCCTGGTAGCGCTTGAGGTCGACATTGCCAGCGGTTTTCGGCGCCAGCGGGTCGTGCACGGAGCCTGCGCAACCACCCAGCAGCAACGCCAGGCATACCCCCATCAGCAGGTACAGGCGCCTCATTTGAGGCCCTGCCCGGAGTACATCAGTACCTTGTCAGCCGCGTACTGCACGCTGATGAAGCTCTTCTCGTCCCCCCAAGTGCAGCTGCTCATGCCCAGCGCGCCCGAACACTCGGTCGGCGTGCCGAGCAACTGCTCGACCTCGGCCTTGTTCATACCGGCCTTGATCTTGGAATAGTTTTCCTGATTGATCTTGCTGCAGGCAGTCAGAACGACGCACAGCGACAACAGGGCGAGGGAACGCAACGACATGAAGGACACTCCTGGAAGATGATACAGGCGAGTGGCCTGCAGTGATCTTCGACGGGAAAATCCCTCCCTGGTTCCCTGCCCCACCCCCTTTGCCCCTACACCATTGGTCGGATGGCCATTACTGTGCGATTAATCACAAAGAAATAGTCGTTCGCCCAATAAAAAGGCCGCCCTGAGGGCGGCCTTGCATCGCGATGGCCTGCGCAGCAGGCCCTTCGGGCATCAGAACCTGGAACCAGGCTCCAGCAAAAAGTCCATCTCTTCGCTGGTACTCGGTCGCTCCAGCACCAGGTTGCGGTGCGGGAAACGCCCGAACCGGGCAATGACTCGCTGGTGCTGCTCGGCATAGTCGAGGAAGCCTTCGAACAGCCGGCGGGTAGCCTCTGGCTGCTCATCCAGCAGCATCTGATAGCGCTCGACACACAGGTTCTGCCAGTCCAGCACCTCGGCATGCTCCAGCACCAGTAGTACGAACACCCGCTGGATGGGCAACAGTTGATAGTCCCAGCCCTTCTGCAGCCCCTGCATGGCCACCACCTGGGCACGCCGGTCGCCCTCGAAGGCGCGCGGCGTGTCGCGGTAAATCATGCGCGGCAGCTGGTCCAGCAAGATCAGCAGGCCCAGCCAGCCCTGCGGGCTTTGCTGCCACTCGTCGAGCCCGCCCGCCAGGGCCTGCTCGACCAGGTCGCCAAACAGCGCATGGGCGTCGGCATCATGATGCTTGCCGAACCACAGCGTGCTCTTCTCGTCAGCCACGGCCTGGGCACTGGTGCCCCAACCGAACCACCACTCCAGCAACGGCTGCCAAGGTGCGAGCATGACTTACTCCTTGTGGTAGGCGGTGACGCGCTCGACCTCTTCCTTCGAGCCAAGGATCACCGACACGCGCTGGTGCAGGCTTTCTGGCTTGATGTCGAGGATGCGATCGTAACCGTTGGTGGAAGCGCCGCCGGCCTGTTCGATGATGAACGACATCGGGTTGGCTTCGTACATCAGGCGCAGCTTGCCCGGTTTGCTTGGCTCGCGGGCATCACGTGGGTACATGAACAGGCCGCCACGGGTCAGGATGCGGTGCACGTCGGCTACCATCGAGGCAATCCAGCGCATGTTGTAGTTCTTCTTCAGCGGGCCGGTTTCACCTGCCAGCAGTTCGCCAACGTAGCGTTGTACCGGGGCTTCCCAGTGACGCTGGTTGGACATGTTGATAGCGAACTCGGCGGTGGTGGCCGGCACCTGGATGTTTTCGTGAGTCAGTACGAAGCTGCCCAGCTCACGGTCCAGGGTAAAGCCCTTGACGCCGTTGCCCAGGGTCAGGATCAGCATGGTCTGCGGGCCGTAGATGGCATAGCCGGCGGCAACCTGCTCGGTGCCTGGCTGCAGGAAGGCTTCTTCGTTGAGGCTTTCGTTCTGGCTCAGGTACTGGTTAGGGCAACGCAGCACCGAGAAGATGGTGCCGACCGATACGTTGACGTCGATGTTCGACGAGCCGTCCAGTGGGTCGAAGACCAGCAAGTAGGCGCCTTTCGGGTACTTGCCCGGGATCTGGTAGGCGTTGTCCATTTCTTCGGACGCCATGCCGGCCAGGTGGCCGCCCCACTCGTTGGCTTCCAGCAGGATGTCGTTGGAAATCACGTCCAGTTTCTTCTGGACTTCGCCCTGCACGTTTTCAGTGCCCATGCTGCCCAGCACGCCGCCAAGGGCGCCTTTGGAGACGTGATGGCTGATTTCCTTGCACGCACGCGCCACCACTTCGATCAGGAAGCGCAGATCGGCAGGGGTATTGTTGCTGCGGGTCTGCTCAATCAGATAGCGACTCAGGGTAACGCGGGACATGTATGGCTCCGAATGGATGGGGGAGATAAAAAACCCCCGCAGTTTACAGGGAGAGTGGCGGGCTAGCGAGTGATGAGACTCGCCACGGCTCTCAGACGGCACAATAGGTCGGTAGTTCAGCCTTCGCCAGGCCGGTGGTCGGAGTGAGGGCCATTCGCGGGTGAACCCGCTCCCACAAGGATCTACACAGGCCTTGCAGCTGTAGATTTCCCTGTGGGAGCGGGTTTACCCGCGAAGAGATCAGCACAGGCTTACATCAATCCAGAGCCTTCCAGATCTCGTTGGCATATTCGCGAATGGTCCGGTCCGACGAGAACCAACCCATCCGCGCGGTGTTCAGCACCGCCATGCGCCACCATTCCTGCGGCGTGTGCCACAGGTCTTCGACCCGTCGCTGGGCATCCCAGTAGGCATCGAAATCGGCGCATACGAGGAAACGATCGTAGGCCACCAGGCCATCGATCAACCCGGTGTAGCGTGACGGGTCGTCTGACGAGAACACGCCGCTGCGAATGGCCTGCAACACATCGCTCAAGCGGCTGGAGGCGGCTATGGCGGCATTGGCACCAAAATCACCGGCCCGCTTGCGTGCCTCGACCTGCTGCGCGGTCAGGCCGAAGATGAACATATTGTCGGCCCCTACCTGCTCGCACATCTCTACGTTGGCGCCATCCAAGGTGCCGATGGTCAGCGCGCCATTGAGGCCGAACTTCATGTTGCTGGTGCCAGAGGCCTCGTAACCGGCGGTGGAAATCTGTTCGGAAAGGTCCGCCGCCGGAATGATGCTTTCGGCCAGGCTGACGTTGTAGTTAGGCAGGAACACCACCTTCAGCAAGCCGCGCACGGTCGGGTCGTTGTTCACCACCCGGGCGATGTCGTTGGCCAGCTTTATGATCAGCTTGGCCTGGTGGTAACTGGCCGCAGCCTTGCCAGCGAAGATCTTCACCCGCGGCACCCAATTGGTGCCTGGGTCATTGCGCATGGCCTGGTACAGCGCAACGGTGTGCAGGAGGTTCAGCAGCTGGCGCTTGTACTCGTGAATGCGTTTGACCTGCACGTCAAACAGCGCCTCGGGGTTGACCGTAACGCCAATGCGGTCCTGGATGATGCTGGCCAGGGCGCGTTTGCTGTGCAGGCGCTGGGCCGCGAACTGCTTGCGGAAACCGGCTTTGTCGGCGAACGGCACCAGGCCGGCCAGAAGCGCCTCCGGGTCGTCCTTGAGTTCCGGGCCAAGCGCCTCGACCAGCATCTCGGTCAGCTGAGGGTTGGACTGGTACAACCAGCGGCGGAAGGTAATGCCATTGGTCTTGTTGTTGATCCGTTGCGGATAGAGCTTGTGCAGTTCGGAAAACACCGTGCTCTTCATCAGCTTGCTGTGCAGCGCCGACACGCCGTTGACGCTGTGCGAGCCAAGAAACGCCAGGTTGCCCATGCGCACCCGACGGCCGTTGTCTTCTTCGATCAACGACACCGCGCGCAGCACGTCGAAATCGTGCAGGCCTTTGGCCCGCAAGGCATCGATATGGAAGGCATTGATCAGGTAGATGATCTGCATGTGCCGCGGCAGCATGCGCTCCATCAACGCTACCGGCCAGGTTTCCAGGGCTTCGGGCAACAGGGTGTGGTTGGTGTAGGCGAGCGTACCGACGGTCAGCTCCCAGGCCTTTTCCCAAGGCACTTCGTGCTGATCCACCAGTAACCGCATCAACTCCGCCACGGCAATCGAGGGGTGGGTGTCGTTGAGCTGGATGGCCGCCGCATCGGGCAGGTTGAGCAGGTCCTTGTGCATGTTC
>NZ_BCBQ01000066.1:0-36131 GCF_001320885.1 Pseudomonas sp. NBRC 111140 | reverse complement strand
CGGTCTGCGCTTCGCAATCCGTGAAGGCGGTCGTACCGTCGGCGCCGGCGTTGTGGCCAAAATCATCGAGTAATCACTCGACCGATTGAAAAAACCCCCGCTCAGCGGGGGTTTTTTTTATTGGGTTGACACTAAATGGGGGCGTCTATAGAATCACGCCTCCTTTTAGCGGGCGTAGTGCGTCCGTTGGGAACAGCCTGGAGTCTGAAATCCAATGCAAAATCAGCAAATCCGTATCAGGTTGAAGGCTTTCGACCATCGCCTGATCGACCAATCCACCCAGGAAATCGTGGAAACCGCGAAACGTACTGGTGCACAAGTGCGTGGTCCAATTCCACTGCCTACCCGCAAAGAGCGTTTCACCGTTCTGGTCTCCCCGCACGTCAACAAAGACGCGCGTGACCAGTACGAGATTCGCACTCATAAGCGTGTTCTGGACATCGTCCAGCCAACGGATAAAACCGTTGACGCGCTGATGAAGCTTGATCTGGCGGCAGGTGTGGAAGTACAGATCAGCCTCGGCTAAGACTTCGGTCTAGTCGTGTAACGCTCTGAAATGGGCGGCCATAGCGGGTGAAAGCCCCGTACACTCATGAGGTTTACAACATGACTATTGGTGTAATCGGTCGCAAGTGCGGTATGACCCGCATTTTCACCGAAGAAGGTGTCTCCATTCCGGTCACGGTCATTGAGATCGAGCCGAATCGCGTCACCCAGTTCAAAACTGAAGAAACCGATGGCTACCGTGCAGTGCAAGTCACTGTCGGCGAGCGTCGTGCTTCGCGTGTGACTGCCGCTCAGGCAGGCCACTTCGCCAAGGCCAACGTTGCCGCTGGTCGCGGTGTTTGGGAGTTCCGTCTTGAAGAAGGCGATTTCCAGGCTGGCGATCTGATCAAAGCTGAACTCTTCACTGCAGGCCAGCTGGTTGACGTTACTGGTCAGTCCAAAGGTAAAGGCTTCGCCGGTACCATCAAGCGCTGGAACTTCCGTGGTCAGGACAACACCCACGGTAACTCCGTGTCGCACCGTGTTCCTGGTTCCATCGGCCAGTGCCAGACTCCTGGTCGTGTGTTCAAGGGCAAGAAGATGTCCGGTCACATGGGCGCCGAGCGCGTGACTGTTCAGTCCCTGGAAGTAGTTCGCGTAGACGCTGAACGCAACCTGCTGCTGATCAAGGGTGCCGTACCTGGCGCTACTGGCGGCGACGTGGTTGTACGTCCAGCTGTCAAGGCTCGCGGTTAAGGGGAAACTGACATGCAACTTAATGTAAATGACGCTCAGGCGATCGAAGTTTCCGAACTGACTTTCGGTGGCGAATTCAACGAGACGCTGGTTCACCAAGCAGTCGTGGCCTACATGGCCGGCGGCCGTCAGGGTACCAAGCAGCAGAAGACCCGTTCCGACGTGGCTGGTGGCGGTAAGCGCCCATGGCGTCAGAAGGGTACTGGTCGTGCTCGTGCTGGTACCACTCGTGGTCCGATCTGGCGTGGCGGTGGTGTAACCTTCGCAGCTCGCCCTCAAGATCACTCGCAAAAGCTCAACAAGAAGATGTACCGCGCAGCTCTGCGCTCCATCCTCGCTGAGCTGGTGCGTAGCGACCGTCTGGTCGTGGTTCAGGACTTCGCTGTTGAAGCACCGAAAACCAAAGATCTGCTGAACAAGCTGAACGGCATGGGTCTGAGCGACGTACTGATCGTCTCCGACGCTGTTGATCAGAACCTGTACCTGGCTGCTCGCAACCTGCCGCACGTCGACGTACGTGACGTACAGGGTTCCGACCCGGTCAGTCTGATCGCATACGAGAAAGTGTTGATCACTGTCTCGGCCGTGAAGAAATTCGAGGAGCTGCTGGGATGAACCAGGAACGCGTATTTAAAGTCCTCCTTGGCCCGCACGTTTCCGAGAAGGCTACCGTTCTGGCTGAGAAAAAAGGCCAGTTCGTATTCAAGGTTGCTACCGATGCAACCAAGCTGGAAATCAAGAAAGCTGTCGAAGGCCTGTTCAACGTAAAAGTTGAAAACGTGTCGACTGTTAACGTTCTGGGTAAAACCAAGCGTACCGCACGTGGTCTGGGCAAGCGTAATGACTGGAAGAAGGCGATCGTATCCCTTCAGCCAGGCCAAGATCTCGATTTCAGCAGCAGTGCTGAGTAAGGAAGGGGTGCATCATGGCAATCGTTAAATGCAAACCGACTTCCCCTGGCCGCCGTTTCGTGGTCAAGGTGGTCAACAAGGAGCTGCACAAAGGCGCTCCTCACGCACCGCTGCTCGAGAAGAAATCGAAGTCTGGTGGTCGTAACAACAATGGCCGCATTACCACTCGTCACGTTGGTGGTGGTCATAAGCAGCATTACCGTCTGGTCGACTTCCGTCGCAACGACAAAGATGGCATTCCAGCCACTGTCGAGCGTATCGAATACGATCCAAACCGTACTGCTCACATCGCCCTGCTGTGCTATGCAGACGGTGAGCGTCGCTACATCATCGCCCCTAAAGGCGTGAGCGCTGGCGACCAGCTGATCGCAGGTGCCCTGGCCCCAATCAAGGCCGGTAACTCCCTGCAGCTGCGTAACATCCCAGTAGGTAGCACCATTCACGGCGTCGAACTGAAGCCGGGTAAAGGTGCTCAGATCGCTCGTTCCGCTGGTGCTTCGGCTCAGCTGATCGCTCGTGACGGCGTATACGTGACTCTGCGTCTGCGTTCCGGTGAGATGCGTAAAGTACTGGCTGAATGCCGTGCGACCCTGGGTGAAGTCTCGAACTCCGAGCACAGCCTGCGTTCGCTGGGTAAAGCTGGTGCCAAACGCTGGCGCGGCGTTCGCCCAACCGTTCGTGGTGTTGCCATGAACCCGGTTGACCACCCGCATGGTGGTGGTGAAGGTCGTACCTCCGGTGGTCGTCATCCGGTATCGCCATGGGGCTTCCCAACCAAGGGTGCTAAAACCCGTGGTAATAAGCGTACCGACAACATGATCGTCCGTCGTCGCAAGTAACTAGAGGGATACGACAGTGCCACGTTCTCTGAAAAAAGGTCCTTTTATCGATCTTCACCTGTTGAAGAAGGTCGAAGTGGCGGTGGAGAAGAACGATCGCAAGCCAGTTAAAACCTGGTCGCGTCGCTCGATGATCCTGCCACAAATGGTCGGTCTGACCATCGCGGTTCACAACGGTCGCCAGCATGTTCCAGTTCTCGTGAACGAAGACATGGTCGGCCACAAACTGGGCGAGTTCGCCGGTACCCGCACCTATCGCGGGCACGTGGCTGACAAGAAAGCCAAGCGTTAAGGGGTAAGGAAATGGAAGTAGCCGCTAAGTTGTCGGGCGCTCGCATCTCCGCCCAGAAAGCCCGCTTGGTCGCCGACCAGATCCGCGGGAAGAAGGTGGGCGAAGCGCTCAACCTGTTGGCCTTCAGCAGCAAAAAAGCCGCTGAAATCATGAAGAAAGTCCTCGAGTCGGCCGTTGCCAACGCCGAACACAACGAAGGCGCAGACGTTGATGACCTGAAGGTCTCCACCGTCTTCGTCAACGAAGGGCGTTCGCTGAAGCGCATCATGCCACGTGCCAAAGGCCGTGCTGATCGCATCGTCAAGCGGTCTTGCCATATCACTGTCAAGGTTGCGGACAAGTAACGGAGTCGATCAGATGGGTCAGAAAGTACATCCCACTGGCATTCGCCTGGGAATCGTCAAGGAGCACACCTCCGTCTGGTACGCAGACGGTGCTACTTACGCAGATTACCTGTTGAAGGATCTGAAAACGCGTGAGTACCTCCAAGACAAACTAAAAAGCGCGTCCGTAAGCCGTATCGATATTCATCGTCCGGCTCAAACTGCACGCATCACCATCCACACCGCTCGTCCCGGTATCGTTATCGGTAAGAAAGGTGAAGATGTCGAGAAGCTGCGTCAGGACCTGACCAAGCAGATGGGTGTGCCTGTGCACATCAACATCGAAGAGATCCGCAAGCCGGAACTCGACGCTATGCTGGTTGCGCAGAGCGTAGCTCAGCAGCTGGAACGCCGCGTAATGTTCCGTCGCGCCATGAAGCGCGCAGTACAGAACGCCATGCGTATTGGTGCCAAGGGCATCAAGATCCAGGTGAGCGGTCGTCTCGGCGGTGCTGAGATTGCTCGTACCGAGTGGTATCGCGAAGGTCGTGTGCCTCTGCACACCCTGCGTGCCGATATCGACTACAACACCTACGAAGCTCACACCACTTACGGTGTGATCGGTGTGAAGGTTTGGATCTTCAAAGGCGAAGTTATTGGTGGTCGCCAAGAAGAACTGAAACCACAAGCACCAGCGCCTCGTAAAAAAGCTGCTAAGTAAGGGGTACGCCAAATGTTGCAACCAAAGCGTACAAAATTCCGCAAGCAGATGACTGGCCACAACCGTGGTCTGGCACTGCGCGGTAGCAAAGTCAGCTTCGGCGAATTCGCTCTGAAAGCTGTTGCTCGCGGTCGCCTCACCGCTCGCCAGATCGAGTCCGCACGTCGTGCGCTGACCCGTCACGTTAAACGTGGCGGTAAGATCTGGATCCGTGTGTTCCCGGACAAGCCGATCTCCAAGAAGCCTCTCGAGGTTCGTATGGGTAAAGGTAAGGGCTCCGTGGAATACTGGGTTGCCCAGATTCAGCCAGGCAAAGTCCTGTACGAGATCGAGGGTGTTTCTGAAGAGCTGGCGCGCGAAGCTTTCGCCCTGGCTGCTGCAAAGCTGCCTCTCGCCACCTCCTTTGTTAAGCGGACGGTGATGTGATGAAAGCGAATGAACTTCGTGAAAAATCGGCACAGCAGCTGAACGAGCAACTGCTCGGCTTGCTGCGCGACCAGTTCAATCTGCGTATGCAGAAAGCAACTGGCCAGTTGGGGCAGTCGCACCTGCTCTCGCAAGTTAAGCGTGACATCGCTCGCGTGAAAACTGTGCTCAACCAGCAGGCAGGTAAGTGATCATGGCTGAAGCTGAAAAAACCGTCCGTACGCTGACTGGCCGTGTCGTCAGCGACAAAATGGACAAGACCATCACCGTACTGATCGAGCGTCGCGTAAAGCACCCGATCTACGGTAAATACGTTAAGCGTTCGACTAAGCTGCACGCGCACGACGAATCCAACCAGTGCAAGATCGGCGACAAGGTTTCCATCCGTGAAACCCGTCCGCTGGCCAAGACCAAGTCCTGGGCACTGGTTGAAGTCCTCGAACGCGCTGTTGAAGTCTAAGGGCTAGGGGTCGGAGAAATTTTATGATTCAGACTCAATCCATGCTCGATGTGGCCGATAACAGCGGCGCTCGTCGCGTCATGTGCATCAAGGTGCTCGGCGGTTCGCACCGTCGTTACGCCGGCATCGGTGACATCATCAAGGTTACCGTCAAGGAAGCAATTCCACGCGGTAAGGTCAAAAAAGGCCAAGTGATGACCGCTGTTGTCGTGCGCACCCGTCACGGTGTTCGTCGCGCTGACGGTTCCATCATTCGTTTCGACGGCAACGCTGCTGTTCTGCTGAACAACAAGCAAGAGCCGATCGGCACTCGCATCTTCGGGCCAGTGACCCGTGAACTTCGTACTGAGAAGTTCATGAAGATCGTCTCGCTCGCCCCTGAAGTGCTGTAAGGAGATCCGACATGCAAAAGATTCGTCGTGACGACGAGATCATCGTGATCGCCGGCAAAGACAAAGGTAAGCGCGGTAAGGTGCTGAAGGTTCTCGCTGATGACCGTCTGGTCATCGGTGGTGTGAACCTGGTCAAGCGTCATACCAAGCCTAACCCGATGGCGGGCGTACAGGGCGGTATCGTCGAGAAAGAAGCGCCTCTGCACGCTTCCAACGTTGCCATCTTCAACGGCGAAACCAACAAGGCTGACCGCGTTGGTTTCAAAGTAGAAGACGGTAAAAAAATTCGTGTCTTCAAGTCGACCCAAAAAGCGGTTGATGCTTGAACACTGCTAGGTAGAAGACCATGGCACGACTGAAAGAGATTTACCGGAACGAAATCGCTCCTAAGCTTAAGGAAGAACTTAAGCTGTCGAACGTGATGGAAGTTCCGCGCGTTACCAAGATCACCCTGAACATGGGTCTGGGCGAAGCGATCGGCGACAAGAAAGTCATCGAGCACGCTGTTGCCGACCTGGAAAAGATCACCGGTCAAAAGCCGGTCGTGACTTTCGCTCGCAAATCCATCGCTGGCTTCAAAGTCCGCGAAGGCTGGCCGATCGGCGTCAAGGTGACCCTGCGTAGCGACAAGATGTACGAATTCCTGGACCGCCTGCTGGCGATCTCCCTGCCTCGGGTTCGCGACTTCCGCGGCCTGAATGCCAAGTCCTTCGATGGCCGTGGCAACTACAGCATGGGCGTGAAAGAGCAGATCATCTTCCCGGAAATCGATTACGACAAGATCGATGCTCTGCGCGGTTTGGACATCACCCTGACCACCACTGCTCGTTCGGACGACGAAGGCCGCGCTCTGCTGCGTGCTTTCAAGTTCCCGTTCCGCAACTGATTGGAGTAGGAAAATGGCCAAGAAGAGCATGAAAAACCGCGAGCTGAAGCGTCAGCTCACGGTAGCCAAGTTCGCTAAGAAGCGTGCTGAGCTGAAAGCGACCATCGTCAACGTTAACGCCTCTCCAGAAGAGCGTTTCGCTGCCGTTGTCGCTCTGCAGAAGCAGCCGCGTGATGCCAGCGCTGCGCGCCTGCGCAACCGTTGCCGCCTGACCGGTCGTCCTCACGGTGTATACCGTAAGTTCGGCCTGGGCCGTAACATGCTGCGTCAAGCTGCAATGCGCGGTGACGTACCAGGTCTGGTTAAAGCCTCCTGGTAATCGCTGCAGGCAAGATCCTGGTGGAAGGGGAGCAATCTTCCGACCGCCGGTGACCTTGCCATCAAACAAGCCCCTATATGGGGCTTGTTTCGTTTCTGCCTTGTGTCTAGAATGACCGGCTCACCTGAGCCTGGGTTTTTTGCCCAATCCGCTCGGGTGGTTGTCATAGCCGCAAGGCTAATAATTCTTGTATCAGGAGCATCTAGCCCATGAGTATGCAGGACCCGTTAGCGGACATGCTAACTCGCATCCGTAATGCCCAGATGGCTGAAAAGTCCGTCGTAAGCATGCCTTCCTCTACCCTGAAGGTCGCGGTTGCCAAAGTTCTGAAGGACGAAGGTTACATCGCTGGCTACCAGGTAACTGGTGAGGCCAAGCCTTCCCTGTCGATCGAACTGAAGTACTTCGAAGGCCGTCCGGTCATCGAGGAACTGAAGCGCTCCAGCCGTCCAGGCCTGCGCCAGTACAAGGCCGTCACCGATCTGCCGAAAGTACGTGGCGGTCTGGGCGTGTCTATCGTCTCCACCAACAAAGGTGTGATGACTGATCGCGCTGCGCGCGCTGCCGGTGTCGGCGGCGAAGTTCTGTGCACAGTGTTCTAAGGGGGGATAGACATGTCTCGCGTCGCTAAGAACCCCGTTAAGCTGCCATCCGGTGTCGAAGTCAAATTCGCTGGCCAGCAGCTTTCGGTGAAGGGTGCTAAAGGCACTCTCGAACTGAACGTTCACTCGTCTGTTGAAGTTACCGAAGAGTCTGGTGAGCTGCGTTTCGTCGCTCGCAATGGTGACCAGCAAGCTCGTGCCATGGCCGGTACTACCCGTGCCCTGGTCAACAACATGGTCCAAGGCGTAAGCCAAGGCTTCGAGCGTAAGCTCCAGCTGGTCGGTGTTGGTTACAAGGCACAGGCCAAGGGCACCGTCCTGAACCTGGCCCTGGGCTTCTCTCACCCAGTGGACTACGAACTGCCAGCCGGTATCACCGCTGAAACACCTAGCCAGACCGACATCCTGATCAAGGGTATCGATAAGCAGCTGGTAGGTCAGGTGGCCGCTGAAATCCGCGACTTCCGTCCGCCAGAGCCTTACAAAGGTAAAGGTGTGCGTTACGCGGACGAAGTAGTCCGTCGTAAAGAAGCCAAGAAGAAGTAGGGCCTAGTAAATGACCGACAAAAAAGTTATTCGACTGCGTCGCGCTCGCAAAGCACGTCTCAAGATGCACGAACTCGAAGTCGTGCGCCTGTGCGTGTTCCGCTCCTCGCAGCACATCTACGCCCAGGTCATTTCGGCCGACGGCAGCAAGGTTCTGGCAAGCGCCTCGACCTTGGACAAAGACCTGCGTGATGGCGCCACTGGCAACATCGACGCGGCCACTAAGGTTGGCAAGCTGGTAGCTGAGCGTGCGAAAGCCGCCGGTGTATCTCAAGTTGCCTTTGACCGTTCCGGCTTCAAGTACCATGGCCGCGTCAAAGCGCTGGCTGATGCTGCTCGTGAAGGCGGGCTGGAGTTCTAAGTTATGGCAAATAACGATCAAAAGCGCGACGAAGGCTACATCGAGAAGCTGGTTCAAGTTAACCGCGTTGCCAAAACCGTAAAAGGCGGCCGTATCTTCACCTTCACCGCGCTGACCGTGGTAGGTGATGGTAAAGGTCGTGTTGGCTTCGGCCGTGGCAAGTCGCGCGAAGTACCAGCCGCGATCCAGAAAGCCATGGAAGCTGCTCGCCGCAACATGATTCAGGTTGACCTGAAGGGCACCACCCTGCAGTACGCCACCAAGGCTGCCCACGGCGCCTCGAAGGTTTACATGCAGCCTGCCTCGGAAGGTACCGGTATCATCGCCGGTGGCGCAATGCGTGCTGTCCTGGAAGTTGCTGGTGTTCAGAACGTTCTGGCCAAGTGCTACGGTTCGACCAACCCAGTGAACGTGGTTTACGCCACCTTCAAGGGTCTGAAAGCCATGCAATCTCCTGAATCCATTGCTGCCAAGCGCGGCAAGAGCGTCGAGGAGATCTTCTGATCATGGCAACCGTAAAAGTAACGCTGATCAAGAGCGTCTCGGGCCGTCTGCCTAACCACAAGCTGTGCGTTAAAGGCCTGGGTCTGCGTCGTATCGGTCACACTGTAGAAGTCCAGGATACTCCCGAGAACCGCGGGATGATCAACAAGGCTTACTACATGCTGAAGGTCGAGGGCTAATCGATGAAACTCAATGATCTGAGTCCAGCGCCGGGTTCCCGTCGCGAGAAGCATCGTCCAGGTCGTGGTATCGGTAGCGGTCTGGGTAAGACCGGCGGCCGTGGCCACAAAGGTCAGACTTCCCGTTCGGGTGGTTCGATCGCTCCTGGCTTCGAAGGCGGTCAACAGCCGCTGCACCGTCGTCTGCCGAAGTTCGGCTTCGTTTCCCTGAAAGCCATGGACCGCGCAGAAGTGCGTCTGTCCGAGCTGGCCAAAGTGGAAGGCGACGTGATCTCCGTGCAATCCCTGAAGGATGCCAACGTGATCAACCAGCACATTCAGCGTGTGAAAATCATGCTGTCTGGCGAAGTTACTCGCGCAGTCACCATCAAGGGCATCGCAGCCACCAAGGGTGCGCGTGCGGCTATCGAAGCAGCTGGCGGCAAATTCGAGGAATAAATGGCTAAGCAAGGTGCTCTCTCTTCGCTCGGTAAGGGCGGGATGTCGGAACTCTGGGCTCGTCTGCGCTTTCTGTTCATGGCGATCATCGTCTATCGGATAGGTGCGCATATCCCGGTTCCCGGCATCAATCCGGACCGTCTGGCGGATCTGTTTCGGCAGAATGAGGGGACCATTCTTAGCTTGTTCAACATGTTTTCCGGTGGCGCGCTCGAGCGCATGAGCATCTTTGCACTGGGGATCATGCCGTACATTTCGGCATCGATCATCATGCAGCTGATGACCGCGGTCAGCCCGCAACTGGAGCAGTTGAAGAAGGAAGGTGAAGCTGGCCGTCGCAAGATCAGCCAGTACACCCGCTACGGCACCGTTATCCTGGCACTGGTTCAAGCCATTGGCATGTCCATTGGCCTGGCCAACCAGGGCGTGGCGTTTTCTGTGGGCCTGGGCTTCCATGTCGTCGCCGTCTCCACCTTCGTGGCAGGCGCGATGTTCATGATGTGGCTGGGCGAGCAGATCACCGAGCGCGGTGTGGGCAACGGTATCTCGATGTTGATCTTCGCAGGTATCGTTGCCGGTCTTCCGAGAGCAATCGGGCAGTCTTTCGAGTCTGCACGCACAGGCGATATCAACATTTTCGCCTTGGTCGCTATCGGTTTGCTGGCAGTAGCGATTATCGGTTTCGTGGTGTTCATTGAGCGTGGTCAGCGTCGTATCGCCGTTCACTACGCCAAGCGTCAGCAGGGCCGCAAGGTCTTCGCTGCGCAGACCAGCCACTTGCCGTTGAAGGTGAACATGGCGGGGGTTATCCCGGCCATTTTCGCGAGCAGCATTTTGCTGTTCCCGGCTTCGCTGGGTGCCTGGTTCGGTCAGTCCGAAGGTATGGGCTGGCTGCAGGACATCTCGCAGTCGATCGCTCCTGGTCAGCCGTTGAACATTCTGCTGTTTAGTGCAGGGATCATTTTCTTCTGCTTCTTCTACACAGCATTGATGTTCAATCCGAAAGACGTAGCGGAAAACCTGAAGAAGTCCGGTGCCTTTATTCCGGGTATCCGTCCTGGTGAGCAGTCGGCGCGCTACATTGATGGCGTTCTGACCCGTTTGACCATGTTCGGTGCTCTTTACATGATGGCCGTCTGCCTTCTGCCCCAGTTCCTGGTGGTGGCAGCAAATGTGCCGTTCTACCTTGGCGGGACCTCGTTGCTGATTGTGGTAGTGGTTGTGATGGACTTCATGTCCCAAGTACAATCGCACCTCGTTTCGCACCAGTACGAATCCCTGATGAAGAAAGCCAACCTGAAAGGCTACGGTGGCAGCGGTCTGCTGCGCTGATACGCCCCTAAGGTTCGAGGAGTCGGTAATGAAAGTTCGTGCATCGGTGAAAAAGCTGTGCCGTAACTGCAAGATCATCCGTCGCGAAGGCGTCGTACGAGTGATCTGCAGCGCGGAACCGCGTCACAAACAGCGCCAAGGCTGAGTGTGATCTGCGCTTCAAACCCAGCAGCTAGTGTGCTGCTGGGTTGATTATTCGTTTCTACAGCGATATTATCTCGCGCCCTATTTCTTGGCTTCCGGGGCGTAGGTAGCTGTCAATTGGAGTCCCACTGAATGGCCCGTATTGCAGGCGTCAACATTCCAGATAACAAGCATACTGTTATCTCGCTGACCTACATCTATGGTGTCGGTCGCACAACTGCACAGAAGATCTGTGCAGACGCTGGTGTAAATCCAGCCGCTAAGATCAAGGATCTGAGCGACGAGCAAATCGAAACCCTGCGTGGCGAAGTTGCGAAGTTCACCACCGAAGGTGACCTGCGTCGTGACATCAACATGAAGATCAAGCGCTTGATGGACCTGGGTTGCTACCGCGGCCTGCGTCATCGTAAAGGTCTGCCGGTTCGCGGTCAGCGCACCAAGACCAACGCACGCACCCGTAAGGGCCCGCGTAAGCCGATCCGCAAGTAATCGCCCAGGAATATAGACATGGCAAAACCTGCTGCTCGTCCTCGTAAGAAAATCAAAAAGACAGTGGTTGATGGCATCGCCCACATCCATGCGTCTTTCAACAACACCATCGTGACCATCACCGACCGTCAGGGCAATGCTTTGTCCTGGGCGACCTCCGGTGGTTCGGGTTTCCGTGGTTCGCGCAAATCCACCCCGTTCGCAGCTCAGATCGCTGCTGAGCGTGCTGGTCAAGCTGCGCTGGAATACGGTCTGAAGAACCTCGACGTTAACGTCAAGGGTCCAGGTCCAGGTCGTGAGTCCGCCGTTCGTGCATTGAACAGCTGCGGCTACAAGATCGCCAGCATCACCGACGTGACGCCTATCCCGCATAACGGGTGCCGTCCGCCGAAGAAGCGTCGCGTGTAATCAGGAGACAGAAGAATGGCACGTTACATTGGTCCAAAATGCAAACTGTCTCGTCGTGAAGGCACCGATCTGTTCCTGAAGAGCGGCGTTCGCGCTCTGGAATCGAAGTGCAACATCGAAGCAGCCCCAGGTATCCACGGCCAGCGCCGTGGCCGTCAGTCCGACTACGGCACCCAGCTGCGTGAGAAACAAAAAGTCCGTCGTATCTACGGTGTTCTGGAGCGTCAGTTCCGCGGTTACTACCAAGCTGCTGCCTCGAAAAAAGGCGCAACCGGTGAGAACCTGCTGCAACTGCTCGAGTGCCGTCTGGATAACGTCGTTTACCGTATGGGCTTCGGCTCGACTCGTTCCGAGTCGCGTCAGCTGGTTTCGCACAAAGCGATCAGCGTCAACGGTAAGACTGTAAACATTCCATCCTACCAAGTTCGTCCGGGTGACGTGGTCGCGGTCCGCGAGAAGTCGCTGGCCCAGCTGCGCATTGTTCAAGCCCTTGAACTGTGCGCCCAGCGTGGCCGCGTTGAGTGGGTTGACGTGGATGCTGCTAAAAAGTCGGGCGTTTTCAAGAACGTTCCTGCTCGCAGCGACCTGTCTGCCGACATCAACGAAAACCTGATTGTCGAGCTCTACTCCAAGTAAGGGCTAGAAAATAGGTGCATCCATGCAGATTTCGGTAAATGAGTTCCTGACTCCCCGCCACATTGATGTGCAGGTAGTCAGTCCGACCCGCGCCAAGATCACGCTCGAGCCTCTCGAGCGTGGCTTTGGCCACACCCTGGGCAACGCGCTGCGCCGCATCCTGTTGTCCTCTATGCCTGGCTGTGCAGTAGTCGAGGCCGAGATCGATGGCGTACTCCACGAGTACTCCGCGATCGAAGGTGTTCAGGAAGACGTAATTGAAATCCTGTTGAACCTGAAAGGCCTGGCTATCAAACTGCACGGTCGTGACGAAGTTACGCTGACCTTGTCGAAAAAGGGTTCGGGGGTGGTTACCGCTGCCGATATTCAGCTGGATCACGATGTCGAGATCGTCAACCCCGATCACGTAATCGCGAACCTGGCGTCGAATGGCGCCCTGAACATGAAGCTCACCGTAGCTCGTGGTCGTGGTTACGAGCCGGCCGACTCCCGTCAAACCGACGAAGACGAAAGCCGTAGCATTGGCCGTCTGCAGTTGGACGCTTCGTTCAGCCCGGTGCGTCGTATCGCCTATGTGGTCGAAAACGCCCGTGTTGAACAGCGTACCAACCTGGACAAACTGGTCATTGATCTGGAAACCAACGGCACCCTGGATCCTGAAGAGGCTATCCGCCGCGCTGCGACCATCCTGCAACAGCAGTTGGCCGCGTTCGTCGACCTCAAAGGTGACAGCGAGCCTGTCGTAGTCGAGCAGGAAGACGAGATCGATCCGATCCTGCTGCGTCCGGTTGACGACCTGGAACTGACTGTACGTTCGGCCAACTGCCTCAAGGCGGAGAACATCTACTACATCGGCGACCTGATTCAGCGTACCGAAGTAGAGCTGTTGAAGACTCCTAACCTGGGCAAGAAGTCCCTGACTGAAATCAAGGACGTGCTGGCCTCTCGTGGTCTGTCTCTCGGCATGCGCCTCGACAACTGGCCGCCTGCAAGTCTTAAGAAAGACGACAAGGCGACCGCCTGATCGTCGTAATCACCGAACGTAGTGTTTGGTAAGGAATGAATCATGCGTCATCGTAAAAGTGGACGTCACCTGAGCCGTACCAGCTCTCACCGCAAGGCTATGTTCCAGAACATGGCAGTGTCGCTGATCGAGCACGAGCTGATCAAAACCACCCTGCCGAAAGCCAAGGAACTGCGCCGCGTTGCCGAGCCGCTGATCACCCTGGCCAAGGAAGACAGCGTTGCTAACCGTCGTCTGGCCTTCGATCGTACCCGTTCGAAGTCCGCTGTTGGCAAACTGTTCAACGACCTGGGCAAGCGTTACGCCACCCGTCAGGGCGGCTACCTGCGCATCCTGAAGTGCGGTTTCCGCGCTGGCGACAACGCGCCTATGGCGTACGTCGAGCTGGTTGATCGTCCGGTCGGCGGTGCTGTAGAAGCTGCTGAGTAAGACGTTCTGTCTGCTACAAAGAACCGGGCCTAGTGCCCGGTTTTTTGTTTCTACGTACATTGTTTATTTCTATTGATTCAAGTCATGTAATGAATTTGTCCCTGTAACCTTGCTCGTCAATACTCTCTCCAAGCCGATTAGCCGGCGCTTGAAGACCGATAAGGAGAGCCCATGAGCAAGATTCTTACTACCGCCAGCGGTGCGCCAGTAGCCGATAACCAGAACTCCCGCTCCGCCGGCCCGCGTGGCCCATTGTTGCTCGACGACTTTCACCTGATCGAGAAACTCGCCCACTTCAACCGCGAGAACATTCCTGAGCGCCGTGTGCACGCCAAGGGCTCGGGCGCCTATGGCACCTTTACTGTTACCCGCGACATTACCGGCTATACCAGCGCCAAGCTGTTTGAACAGATCGGCAAACAGACCGAGACCTTCCTGCGCTTCTCCACTGTCGGTGGCGAGCGTGGCTCTGCGGATACCGAGCGCGACCCGCGTGGTTTCGCGGTCAAGTTCTACACCGAAGAAGGCAACTGGGACATGGTTGGCAACAACACGCCCGTGTTCTTCATTCGCGACCCGCTGAAGTTCCCGGACTTTATCCACACCCAGAAGCGCCACCCGCAGTCCAACCTGAAGAATGCCCAGATGATGTGGGACTTCTGGTCCCACTCCCCTGAGGCGCTGCACCAGGTCACCATACTGTTTTCCGACCGTGGTATCCCGGATGGCTATCGCCACATGCACGGCTTCGGCAGCCACACCTACAGCCTGATCAATGCCAAGGGTGAGCGTACTTGGGTGAAGTGGCACTTCAAGACCCAACAAGGCATCAAGAACCTCGCTCCGGCAGAAGCAGCGCGCCTGGCGGGTACTGACCCGGACTACGCCCAGCGCGACCTGTTCGAAGCGATCGAGCGTGGCGACTACCCGCGTTGGACGGTTTGTATCCAGGTGATGAGCGAAGCCGAGGCTGCGAGTCGCGACGAGAACCCCTTTGACGTGACCAAGACTTGGTCGCAGAGGGACTACCCGCTGATCGAGGTGGGCGTGCTGGAGCTCAACCGTAACCCGCTCAACTACTTCGCGGAAGTCGAGCAAGCAGCGTTCGGGCCCAGCAATATGGTGCCAGGGGTCGGCCTGTCGCCGGACCGGATGTTGCAGGGCCGTGTATTCGCCTACGCCGACGCGCACCGTTACCGCGTGGGCACCAACTACCAGCAGTTGCCGGTGAATGCGCCTCGCTGCCCGGTTAATAGCTACCAGCGCGACGGTTCCATGGCCACCGGCAGCTACGGCAGTGCACCAAACTACGAGCCCAATAGCCACGCTGATGCGCCGAAGCAGTCGCCACGCCATGCCGAGCCAGCGCTGGCCTTGAACGGTTCGGCGGACCGTTACGATCACCGTGAGGACACCGACTACTTCAGCCACGCCGGCGCGCTGTTCCGCTTGATGAACGCTGAGCAGAAAGCCCTGTTGATCAGCAACATCGCCGGTACCATGGTGGGTGTCAGCGAGGACGTGATTCAGCGTCAGTTGCAGTACTTCTTCAAGGCCGATCCGGCCTATGGCGAAGGGATTGCCAAGGCGTTGGGCGTCCATCTCGCCTAACTCTAAGTGATAAGCAGAACCGCCCTCATTTGGGCGGTTTTTCAATGAATATCACTACTGTTTAACCGATTTTTTGCGTCTAATTGCGCGTTTTTCAGTGACCGCAGGCAAAAGCTGGTTCACACTATGTGGCATAGTCGTTTTCACATGGAGAATCAGGGCGATGCAAGGCCACCCGGACGTAATCAACTACCTCGTCACGCTGCTGAAGGGCGAACTGGCGGCACGCGACCAGTACTTCATTCATTCGCGCATGTACGAAGACTGGGGCCTGTCCAAGCTCTACGAGCGCATCAACCACGAAATGGAAGAAGAGACCCAGCACGCCGATGCTCTGATGCGTCGCATCCTCATGCTTGAAGGCACCCCCGACATGCGTGCGGACGATCTGGAAGTCGGCAGCACCGTACCGGAAATGATCGAGGCTGACCTCAAGCTCGAGTACAAGGTGCGCGGCGCGCTTTGCAAAGGTATCGAGCTGTGTGAACTGCACAAGGACTACATCAGCCGTGACATCCTGCGTGCACAGTTGGCCGATACCGAAGAAGATCACACCTACTGGCTGGAGAAGCAGCAGGGCCTGATCAAGGCCATCGGCCTGGAAAACTACCTGCAGTCGCAGATGTAAGTTATCCACAGACTCAAGAAAAAGCCCCTGGCACCAACGGTACCAGGGGCTTTTTCATTGCATCGGCGGCAGTCAGGCTCGGTCCCGCTCCAGCAGCGGTTTCAGGTAATGGCCGGTGTACGACTGTTTCATCTCGCTCAGCTCTTCCGGCGTGCCGCAGGCAATGATCTGCCCACCCTTGGAGCCACCCTCGGGTCCCAGGTCCACCAGCCAGTCGGCGGTCTTGATCACATCCAGGTTATGCTCGATCACCACCACGGTATTGCCGTGGTCGCGCAGGCGATGCAACACGTCCAACAACTGCTGGATGTCGGCGAAGTGCAGGCCCGTGGTCGGCTCGTCGAGGATGTACAGGGTCTTGCCGGTATCGCGCTTGGACAGCTCGCGTGACAGCTTCACCCGCTGCGCTTCACCACCGGACAGCGTGGTTGCCGACTGCCCCAGCTTGATGTACGACAAGCCCACATCCATCAGCGTTTGCAGCTTGCGCGCCAGCGCCGGTACCGCATCGAAGAACTCGCGGGCATCCTCGATGGTCATTTCCAGCACCTCGTGGATGTTCTTGCCCTTGTACTTGATCTCCAGCGTTTCTCGGTTGTAGCGCTTGCTCTTGCACACGTCGCACGGCACGTAGATGTCCGGCAGGAAGTGCATTTCCACCTTGATCAGGCCATCGCCCTGACAGGCCTCGCAACGGCCGCCTTTGACGTTGAACGAGAAGCGCCCTGGGCCATAACCACGTGAACGCGATTCCGGCACCCCTGAGAACAGCTCGCGGATCGGCGTGAAGATACCGGTGTAGGTCGCCGGGTTGGAACGCGGGGTGCGGCCGATCGGGCTCTGGTCGATGTCCACCACTTTGTCCAGGTGTTGCAGGCCGTCCATGCTGCCATGCGGTGCGGCTTCCAGGCTGCTTGCGCCATTGAGGGCGGTGGCGGCCAAGGGGAACAGGGTGTTGTTGATCAGCGTCGATTTGCCCGACCCGGACACCCCGGTCACGCAGGTCATCAGGCCCACCGGGATTTCCAGGTCGACGTTCTGCAGGTTGTTGCCTCGCGCGCCCTTGAGCTTGAGCTGCAGTTTCTTGTTGCGCGGCGTGCGCTTGGCCGGTACGGCGATCTTCTTGCGCCCGGACAGGTACTTGCCCGTCAACGAATCGGGATGGTCCATGACCTCCTGTGGCGAGCCCTCCGCGACGATCTGCCCACCGTGCACACCGGCACCTGGGCCGATGTCGACGACGTAGTCGGCCAGGCGAATGGCGTCCTCGTCGTGTTCCACCACGATCACCGTGTTACCCAGGTCGCGCAAGTGGTTGAGGGTGGCCAGCAAGCGGTCGTTATCGCGTTGATGAAGGCCGATGGACGGTTCATCAAGAATGTACATCACCCCCACCAAGCCCGCGCCGATCTGGCTAGCCAGGCGGATACGTTGTGCTTCACCACCTGACAGGGTGTCAGCGCTACGGTCCAGGGTCAGGTAGTCGAGGCCGACATTGACCAGAAACTGCAGGCGCTCGCAGATCTCCTTGAGGATCTTCGCCGCGATTTCGCCACGGCGTCCGGTCAGGGTCAGCTCGCCAAAGTAGTTGCTGGCTTCACCGATCGGCAGGTTGGTGACGGCTGGCAGGGTCTTTTCGCCCACCCATACATGGCGTGCCTCGCGGCGCAGGCGTGTACCTCGGCAATCTGGGCAAGGTTGCGTGCCGAGGAACTTGGCCAGTTCTTCACGCACGGTGGCCGATTCGGTTTCGCGGTAGCGGCGCTCCAGGTTTGGCACAATGCCTTCGAACGGGTGTGAGCGCTTGACGATATCGCCACGGTCGTTGAGGTACTTGAAGTCGACACTCTGCTTGCCACTGCCCTGCAGAATCACCTTCTGGTGTTCGGCCGACAATTCGCCGAATGGCTCTTCGAGGCTGAAGCCATAATGTGCGGCCAGCGAGCCGAGCATCTGGAAGTAGTACACGTTACGCCGGTCCCAGCCGCGGATCGCGCCTTCGGCAAGGGTGAGTTCGGCATTGACCAGGCGCTTGGTGTCGAAGAACTGTTTTACCCCCAGGCCATCGCAGGTCGGGCAGGCACCGGCCGGGTTGTTGAAGGAAAACAGCTTCGGCTCCAGCTCGCTGATCGCGTGGCCGCACACCGGGCATGCGAAGCGCGCGGAGAAGATCATTTCTTCGCCTTGCTCGTCGTCCATCGGCGCCACCAGAGCGATGCCGTCCGCCAGCTTCAAGGCGGTCTCGAACGACTCCGCCAGGCGCTGCTGCAGGTCGGCGCGGACCTTGAAGCGGTCCACCACCACATCGATGCTGTGCTTTTTCTGCTTGTCCAGCTTGGGCAGCTCATCGAGCTCGTAGAGCTTGCCGTTGACCCGGGCCCGCACGAAGCCCTGGGCCCGCAGTTCGTCGAACACCGCCAGATGCTCGCCCTTGCGTTCGCGCACTACCGGTGCCAGCAGCATCAACTTGCTGCCTTCCGGGCGCTCCAGCACCAGGTCGACCATCTGGCTGATCGTTTGCGCCTCCAGCGGGATGTCGTGGTCCGGGCAGCGGGGGGTGCCGACTCGGGCGTACAGCAGGCGCAGGTAGTCGTAGATTTCGGTAATGGTGCCGACCGTGGAGCGCGGGTTGTGCGAGGTCGACTTCTGCTCGATGGAAATCGCCGGCGACAGGCCTTCGATGGTGTCGACGTCGGGCTTTTCCATCATCGACAGGAACTGCCGGGCGTAGGCCGACAGCGATTCGACGTAGCGGCGTTGGCCTTCGGCGTACAAGGTATCGAACGCCAGGGACGACTTGCCGGAACCGGACAGGCCGGTGATCACGATCAGCTTGTCCCGGGGCAGGGTCAGGTCGATGTTCTTCAGGTTGTGGGTACGTGCCCCACGAATCAGGATCTTGTCCACTGCGGCCTCGCTCGGCGGGCATAAACAAGGAAGTATACGGCGCGCCAGTATGACGCGGCAAAGCGTCGCGTAGATGCCGTCAAGCTGTCGGACTGATAGAATCGCCGCCGGTTCACACGAGGTTAATCCATGCACGACACCCACAACGAGCGCATGAGTGGCGGCGAAACCCGCGCCGCTGGCGGCCTTGCCCTGGTCTTTGCCTTTCGTATGCTGGGCATGTTCATGGTCTTGCCGGTACTGGCCACCTACGGCATGGACCTGGCCGGCGCCACACCTGCGCTGATCGGCCTGGCCATTGGTGCCTATGGCCTGACTCAGGCGGTACTGCAGATTCCATTCGGGATGATTTCCGACCGCATTGGCCGTCGTCCAGTGATTTACCTGGGGTTGGTGATCTTCGCCCTCGGCAGTGTGCTGGCAGCCCAGGCCGACTCCATCTGGGGCGTGATTGCCGGGCGCATCCTGCAGGGCGCCGGGGCGATTTCTGCCGCAGTCATGGCGTTGCTGTCCGACCTCACCCGCGAACAACACCGGACCAAGGCCATGGCCATGATTGGCATGAGCATCGGCTTGTCGTTCGCTGTCGCCATGGTCGTCGGCCCCTTGCTGACAAGTGCCTTTGGTTTGTCAGGTTTGTTCTTCGCCACGGCAGGGCTTGCCCTGGTTGGCATAGCGCTGATCGCGTTCGTCGTGCCCAACACCCACAGCATCCTGCAGCACCGCGAGTCGGGTGTGGCCCGCAAGGCACTCGGCCCAACCCTGCGCCACCCGGACCTTCTGCGCCTGGACGTGGGCATCTTCATCCTGCACGCCATCCTCATGGCCAGCTTCGTCGCGCTGCCGCTGGCCTTCGTCGAGCGTGGCGGCCTGCCCAAGGAAGAGCATTGGTGGGTGTACCTGACCGCGCTGTTCATCTCATTTTTTGCAATGGTCCCGTTCATCATCTACGGCGAAAAAAAGCGCAAGATGAAACGCGTGTTGGCTGGCGCGGTCAGTGTCCTGCTGCTGACAGAGATATACTTCTGGGAGTGGGCTGACGGTTTGCGCGGACTGGTGATTGGCACCGTGGTATTCTTTACCGCATTCAACCTGTTGGAGGCTTCGTTGCCTTCGCTGGTGAGCAAGGTGTCGCCTGCCGGTGGCAAGGGGACGGCGATGGGGGTGTATTCCACCAGCCAGTTCCTCGGTGCGGCACTGGGCGGAATCCTCGGTGGCTGGTTGTTCCAGCACGGTGGGCTGGACACGGTGTTCCTTGGTTGCGCGGTGCTGTGTGCCATCTGGCTGATCGTCGCCTTGCGCATGAACGAGCCGCCGTATGTGACCAGCCTGCGTATGCCGCTGACGCCCGAAGCAGTCCGTGAAGCCGGCCTGACCGAGCGCCTGATGGCCGTGCCGGGTGTGACCGACGCTGTGGTGGTGGCAGAAGAGGCCGCCATCTATATCAAACTGGATACGAAAATTTTGGACCGTGCGACCCTCGAGCGACTGGTGAATCCAGCCTCTTCGGCGTGCGAAGCCTAGGAGAACGTTATGGCCCGTGGGGTTAACAAAGTCATTCTGGTCGGCACCTGTGGCCAGGATCCCGAAGTCCGCTACCTGCCCAACGGTAACGCCGTGACCAACCTGAGCCTGGCTACCAGCGAGCAGTGGACCGACAAGCAGTCGGGCCAGAAGGTCGAGCGTACCGAGTGGCACCGTGTGTCGTTGTTCGGCAAGGTTGCCGAAATCGCCGGCGAGTACCTGCGCAAAGGTTCGCAGTGCTACATCGAGGGCAAGCTGCAGACCCGCGAGTGGGAAAAAGACGGTATCAAGCGCTACACCACCGAGATCATCGTCGACATCAACGGCACCATGCAGCTGCTTGGCGGTCGTCCGCAGGGCCAGCAGCAGGGCGGTGACCCCTACAACCAGGGGGGTGGCAACTACGGTGGTGGCCAACAGCAGCAGTACAACCAGGCTCCGCCTCGTCAGCAGGCCCAGCGCCCGCAACAGGCCCCTCAGCGCCCAGCGCCACAGCAGCCTGCACCGCAGCCGGCCGCTGACTTCGACAGCTTCGATGACGATATTCCGTTCTGATCAGAACAGTCAGGCGTCTAGCAAGACCAGAAACCCAGGGCAGTTGCCCTGGGTTTTTTATTGCTTTCGGGGCATGCCAATAGAAAGGTGAATGCCACACGTTGCTTGTCGCAGCATCGGCACCGCTATGAAATCGAGCGCCGCTCGAACGCCGCTCGATTTCACAGACACAAAAAACGCTGAGGCAGGTGCCTTAACTCCTGACTCAAGTCATCGCACCTTCTCGATTCTTGACTAGTCTTATCTATTGGCGGCCGTCAAAACCGCCACCGTGACTACCAAGAGGCGCCGGCCATGTTCCGCGCGTCCACCACCTGATCAGGAGTGCACGATGGACCTCAACCGTCGGCAATTCTTCAAGGTCGCCGCTGTCGGCCTTGGAGGCTCGAGCCTGGCGGCGTTGGGCATGGCCCCGACGCCGGCCTTCGCCGAGCAGGTGCGTCACTTCAAGCTGGCGCACACCAAAGAAGCGCGTAACACCTGCCCCTACTGCTCGGTCGGCTGCGGCCTGATCCTGTACAGCCAGGGCGATGCAGGCAAGAACGTCAAACAGAACATCATCCATATCGAAGGTGACGCCGACCACCCGGTCAACCGTGGCACCCTGTGCCCGAAAGGCGCCGGCCTGCTGGACTTTATCCACAGCCCGAGCCGCCTGCAGTACCCCGAGGTACGCAAGCCGGGCAGCAAGGAGTGGGTGCGGGTGAGCTGGGACGAGGCGCTCGACCGCGTCGCCGACCTGATGAAGCAGGACCGCGACGCCAACTTCATCGAGAAAAACGCCCAGGGGCAAACCGTCAACCGTTGGCTAACCACCGGTTTTCTGGCTGCCTCCGCTGCCTCCAGCGAGGCTGGTTACCTGACCCACAAGGTCGTCCGCGCAACAGGCATGCTGGGGTTCGATAACCAGGCACGTGTCTGACATGGCCCGACGGTGGCAAGTCTTGCCCCGACGTACGGCCGTGGCGCCATGACCAACCACTGGTCCGATATCGCCAACGCGAATCTGGTCCTGGTGATGGGTGGCAACGCAGCAGAAGCGCATCCGTGCGGCTTCAAGTGGGTGACCGAGGCCAAGGCGCACAACAAGGCGCGGCTGATCGTGGTCGACCCGCGGTTTACCCGTACCGCTTCGGTCGCGGACTACTACGCGCCAATTCGCACCGGTACCGACATCGCCTTCATGGGCGGGCTGATCAACTACCTGCTGAGCACCGACAAGATCCAGCACGAGTACGTGCGCAACTACACCGACGTGTCGTTCATCGTCAAAGAGAACTATGGCTTCGAGGATGGGCTGTTCAGCGGCTACGACGAAGCCAAGCGTGTGTACGCCGACAAGTCCGGCTGGGGTTATGAGCTGGGTGAGGACGGCTATGCCAAGGTCGACCCGACCCTGCAGCACCCGCGCTGCGTGTTCCAGCTGATGAAGCAGCATTACAGCCGCTATACCCCGGAACTGGCGAGCATGACCTGTGGCATGCCGCAGGACGCCATGATGAAGGTCTGGGAAGAGATCGCCACATGCTCGGCACCGGGCAAGACCATGACGATTCTCTATGCACTGGGCTGGACGCAACACTCGATCGGTGCGCAAATCATCCGCAGTGCAGCCATGGTCCAGTTGCTGTTGGGCAACGTCGGCATGCCGGGTGGCGGGGTCAACGCCCTGCGGGGGCACTCCAACATCCAGGGCCTGACCGACCTCGGCCTGCTGTCCAACTCGCTGCCGGGTTACCTGACCTTGGCCGGCGATGCCGAGCAGGATTACGCCACCTATATCGACAAACGCGCTTCCAAGCCGCTGCGTCCTGGGCAGCTGTCGTACTGGCAGAACTACGGCAAGTTCCACGTCAGCCTGATGAAGGCCTGGTACGGTGCCAACGCCACGGCGGAAAACAACTGGGGCTATGACTGGCTGCCGAAGCTCGACGTACCGGCCTACGACGTGCTGCGCATGTTCGAGATGATGGGCCAGGGCAAGGTCAACGGTTACATGTGCCAGGGTTTCAACCCAATCGCCGCGCTGCCGGACAAGAACCGCGTCACGGCGGCGCTGGGCAAGCTCAAGTGGCTGGTGATCATGGACCCGCTGGCCACCGAGACCTCGGAGTTCTGGCGCAACGCCGGGCCGTTTAACGATGTCGACACGGCCAACATCCAGACCGAAGTGATACGCCTGCCCACCACTTGCTTCGCCGAGGAAGACGGCTCGCTGGTCAACAGCAGCCGTTGGCTGCAGTGGCACTGGAAGGGCGCCGACGGGCCGGGCGAGACCCGTACCGATGTGCAGATCATGAGCGAGTTGTTCCTGCGCCTGCGCCAACGCTACCAGGCTGAAGGCGGCGCCTACCCAGACGCGATGATGAACATCAGCTGGCCGTACAAGATTCCTGACGAGCCGTCTCCAGAGGAACTGGCCAAGGAAATGAACGGCTGGGCGGTCACCGACCTTACCGACACTACCGGCGCCACGCTCAAGGCCGGCCAGCAGCTGTCGGGCTTTGCCCAGATGAAGGACGACGGCAGCACGGCATCCGGTTGCTGGATCTTTGCTGGCTGTTGGACCGAGCAGGGCAACCAGATGGCCCGTCGCGACAACAGCGACCCATACGGCATGCACCAGGTGCAGAACTGGGCCTGGGCCTGGCCGGCCAACCGCCGCATCCTCTACAACCGTGCCTCCAGCGACCCGCAAGGCAAACCGTGGGACCCGGAGAAAAAGCGCCTGGTGTGGTGGAACGGCAAGGCCTGGACCGGCACCGACGTGCCGGACTTCAAGGTCGATTCGCCGCCCGAGGCGGGCATGAACCCGTTCATCATGAACCCCGAAGGTGTGGCGCGTTTCTTCGCCATCGACAAGATGGCCGAAGGCCCGTTCCCCGAGCACTACGAGCCATTTGAAACGCCAATCGGCATCAACCCGCTGCACCCGCAGAACAAGAAGGCCACCAGCAACCCGGCCGGGCGCATTTTCGACTCGGTGTGGGACACCCTCGGCACGCACGACGAGTTTCCCTATGCGGCGACCACGTACCGGCTGACCGAGCACTTCCACTTCTGGAGCAAGCACTGCCGGCTCAACGCCATTGCCCAACCCGAGCAATTCGTCGAGATCGGCGAGGTGCTGGCCAACGAGAAAGGCATCAAGGCTGGCGACCGAGTGCGGGTGTCGAGCAAGCGTGGGCATATCGACGCGGTGGCGGTGGTGACCAAGCGGATTCGTCCGCTGCAGGTCAACAACCAGACCGTGCACCAGATCGGCATCCCGCTGCACTGGGGGTTCACCGGCGCTACCCGGCATGGCTACCTGACCAACACCCTGGTGCCGTTCCTCGGTGATGGCAATACGCAGACCCCAGAGTCCAAGTCGTTCCTCGTCAAAGTGGAGAAACTCTGATGGCCAGCCAAGACATCATCGCCCGCTCGGCCACCACCACCGTGCCGTCCTCGGTACGCCAGCAGCAGGAGGTCGCCAAGCTGATCGACACCACCAAGTGCATCGGCTGCAAGGCCTGCCAGGTGGCGTGCTCGGAGTGGAACGAACTGCGCGACGAGGTGGGCCACAACCACGGCACCTACGACAACCCCCAGGACCTCACTGCCGAGACCTGGACGCTGATGCGCTTTACCGAGCACGAGCGCGACGACGGCAACCTGGAGTGGCTGATCCGCAAGGATGGCTGCATGCACTGCGCCGACCCAGGATGCCTGAAGGCCTGCCCGAGCCCAGGGGCGATCATCAAGCACGCCAACGGTATCGTCGACTTCAACCAGGATCACTGCATCGGCTGCGGCTACTGCATCACCGGCTGCCCGTTCAACATCCCGCGCATTTCGCAGAAGGACCACAAAGCATACAAGTGCACCCTGTGTTCCGACCGCGTGACCGTGGGCCTGGAGCCGGCTTGCGTGAAAACCTGCCCGACTGGGGCGATCGTGTTCGGCAGCAAGGACGAGATGAAGGTGCACGCTGCCGAGCGCATCGTCGACCTGAAGTCACGGGGTTACGACAAGGCCGGGTTATACGACCCTGACGGGGTCGGTGGTACCCACGTGATGTACGTGCTGCACCATGCCGACACGCCGAAGCTGTACGCCGGCCTGCCGGACCAGCCGGTGATCAGCCCGCTGGTGGGCCTGTGGAAGGGCTTCACCAAGCCGTTGGCGCTGCTGGCGATGGGCGCGGCGGTGCTGGCCGGGTTCTTCCATTACGTACGGGTCGGGCCACAGCGGGTAGAGGACGATGAGCACCCCACGGCGCCCGATGACAGCGTCCACCAGGTGGACCCGGCGGTGCATGTCTACGATCCGAAGCAGCCCGGTGGGCAAGGGGAGCAGCGGCCATGAGCGACAACAAACCCATCCTGCGCTACAACGCCAACGAGCGGACCAACCACTGGATCGTCGCCATCCTGTTCTTCATGGCCGGGCTTTCCGGGCTGGCGCTGTTCCATCCGGCGCTGTTCTGGCTTAGCCACCTGTTCGGCGGCGGGCCGTGGACACGCATACTGCACCCGTTCATGGGGGTGGCGATGTTCGTGTTTTTCCTCGGCTTGGTGATTCGTTTCTGGCGGGCTAATTTCATCACCGCCAACGATCGCTTGTGGCTGCGCCGCATCGATCGGGTGATGGTCAATCGTGAAGATGGCGTGCCGCCGATCGGCAAATACAACGCCGGGCAGAAGCTGCTGTTCTGGACCCTGCTGGTGTGCATGCTGGTGCTGCTGGTCAGTGGTGTGGTGATCTGGCGCGCCTATTTCAGTCATTGGTTCGGCATCGATGCCATTCGCCTGTCTGCGCTGCTGCATGCGCTGGCGGCGTTCGTGCTGATCCTCAGCATCATCGTGCACATCTACGCCGGTATCTGGATCAAGGGCTCGATCGGCGCCATGCTGCATGGCTGGGTCAGCCGCGCCTGGGCACGCAAGCACCATGAGTTGTGGTACCGCGACGTGACCGGCGACAAGACGCCGGGCAATCACGGACGAAAAGAAGGATGAGCGCTTGAGCACGATACTTGAACCCGGGCAGATCGAAGCGTCGGCAGTGACGCCGCCGTTTCTGCACCTGCCCCCCGCCAATCTGTTCGAGCTGCGCGCCTTGCGCCTTGAGCACCTGGTCGAGGGCAACGCCCTTGGCGACTACCTGAAACTGGTCGCACGGTTGTGCCGCATCCAGCAACAGCTTGTGGATAACCCGCCCGGCGGCATGCCGGTGGCCGAGGAGCGTCAGCGCCTGTGCATAAGTCATGGATTGCCGCCGTTGGCGGCTGACAGCCTGGTGCGTGAGGGGCCTTGGTTGGTCTGGCTGCAGGCCCTGCTACAGCAATTGAGCGGAGAAACCAGCGGCCCGCTGGGTGAGGCGCTGCAGGTACTGCGCGGCAGTGATGACGAACAACGCAAGGGCTGGGGCATCGCTTTGCTAGCTGGCCAGTACGACGCGGTGCCGGCAGCATTGGTGCCGTTCCTCGGGGCTGCGCTTCAGGCGGCCTGGTCCAGTTGGTTGCTGGCGTTGCCGGCGCCTGAGCTCAAACCTGCCGGCAGCCTGGCCCAGTGCCCGGCCTGTGGTTCGCCGGCGATGGCCGGGGTGGTGCGCAACCGTGGCAAGCACAATGGCTTGCGTTACCTGGCGTGTTCGCTGTGTGCCTGTGAATGGCATGTGGTGCGGGTTAAATGTGTGTACTGCGAGTCGAGCAAGGACTTGCGCTACACCAGCCTCGAGGATGACCGCCATGCCCCGGGCAAGGCGCCGCTGCGCGCCGAATGCTGCCCAGGGTGCGAAAGCTACCTGAAACAGAACTACCTGGAGAACGATGCGGCGGCCGAGCCGCTGGCCGACGACCTGGCCAGCCTGGCGCTGGATATGCGCCTGGACGAGGAGGGTTTTCATCGCCTGGCACCCAACTTGATGCTCGCACCTGGGTAGAGGGTAAGTGTCTACACTGACGTTTCGAGTTGCCCTTTTCGCGGCCGGCCCGCGAAGAGGCCAGTACAGACACCGGATTAGCCAAGGTAGTACCGCATGTCTTCCAGCCTCGCCAGCGACACCCCACGCCTGCCTTCAATCGATACCCTCCTGCGCCACCAGGCCTGCCTTCCGCTGATCGACCGCCACGGTCGCGAAGGCGTCCTGGCCACCCTGCGGCAATTGCTCGACGACCTGCGCAACCTTGTCCGCAACGGTGAGCTCACCCCCGCCGAACTGGCCCCCGAAATCCTCCTGGGCCGCACGGGCGAACGCCTTGCCGCTCAGCAACGCAGCCAGGTCCGCCGCGTGTTCAACCTCACCGGTACTGTGCTGCACACCAACCTCGGTCGCGCCCTGTTGCCTGAAGCGGCCATCGAGGCCATGCAGACTGCCGCCCGCTATCCACTCAACCTGGAATTTGACCTGGCTACCGGTAAGCGCGGCGACCGTGACGATTTGATCGAGGGTTTGATCCGTGAGTTGACCGGCGCCGAGGCCGTCACCGTGGTCAACAACAATGCCGCCGCCGTGCTACTGGCGCTCAACAGCCTGGGCGCGCGCAAGGAGGGCATCATCTCTCGTGGCGAGCTGATCGAGATCGGCGGCGCCTTCCGCATCCCCGACATCATGGCCCGTGCCGGCGTGAAGCTGCACGAGATCGGCACTACCAACCGCACCCACGCCCGCGACTACGAGGCCGCCATCGGCCCACGTACCGGCTTGCTGATGCGCGTGCATTGCAGCAACTACAGCATCCAGGGCTTCACCACCCAGGTGCCCACGGCCGAGCTGGCGAGCATCGCCCACCAACGTGACCTACCGCTGCTTGAAGACTTGGGCAGCGGCAGCTTGCTCGACCTTACCCGCTGGGGCCTGCCCGCCGAGCCGACCGTACGCCAGGCCTTGGCCGACGGCGCCGATATCGTCACCTTCAGTGGCGACAAACTGTTGGGCGGGCCGCAAGCCGGGATCATTGTCGGCCGCAAGGACTTGATCGCCAGGATCAAGAAAAACCCGCTCAAGCGTGCGCTGCGCGTCGACAAGATCACCCTCGCCGCACTCGAAGCGGTCCTAGCGCTGTACCGCAACCCTGACCGCTTGGCCGAGCGCCTGCCCAGCCTGCGTCTGCTGACCCGTAGCCAGGCCGAGATCCAAGCCCAAGCCGAGCGTCTGGCGCCTGAAGTCAAGGCGCACCTCGGCGAGCAATGGGCCGTCAGCGTAGCGCCTGCTTTGGGCAGGATCGGCAGTGGCAGCCAGCCGGTGGCGCGCTTGCCCAGCGCTGCACTGTGTCTGCGCCCGCAGGTGTCGAAGAAGTTGCGCGGGCGCAGCCTGCATGTGCTGGAGCGAGCCCTGCGCGACCTCCCGGTGCCGGTGTTGGGCCGCCTCGACGACGATGCCCTCTGGCTGGACCTGCGCCAACTGGATGACGAAGCCCAGTGGCTCGCTCAATTGCCAGCCCTGCAGTTGGGGCCGGTGCAGTGATCGTTGGTACAGCCGGCCACATTGATCACGGCAAGACCGCGCTGCTGCAGGCGTTGACCGGCCAGGCCGGTGACCAACGCCAGGAAGAGCGCGCCCGTGGCATG
The DNA here is from genome assembly GCF_001320885.1 of Pseudomonas sp. NBRC 111140. NCBI lineage: Bacteria > Pseudomonadati > Pseudomonadota > Gammaproteobacteria > Pseudomonadales > Pseudomonadaceae > Pseudomonas > Pseudomonas sp. NBRC 111140. Next base: position 7,447 of record NZ_BCBQ01000066.1, on the reverse strand, counting down.
ACCATCGACCTTGGTTATCGCTACGCGGCGTTGAGTGAAGGCGCGCCGTTGACCGGCTTCATCGATGTGCCGGGCCACGAGCGTTTTATCCACAACATGCTGGCCGGCGCCCATGGCATCGACTTGGTGCTGTTGGTCGTGGCTGCCGACGATGGGGTCATGCCGCAGACCCGTGAGCACCTGGCGATCATCGAACTGCTGGGCATTTCCCAGGCCCTGGTGGCGATCAGCAAGTGCGACCGGGTCGAGCCGTCGCGCCTGGCCGAGGTGCAGATACAAGTTAGTGAACTGCTGGCGCCTGGGCCGTATGCCGGGGCGCGGCAGTTCCCATTGTCGAGCATCAGCGGGGAAGGCATCGAAGCGCTACGTCAGGCGCTGCTGGAAGCCGAAGCAGGTGTGCGACAACGGAGTGCGCGCGGTGGCTTTCGCTTGGCCGTCGACCGTGCCTTTGCGGTTACCGGCGCCGGTGTGGTGGTCACCGGCACGGCACTGGCCGGGCGGGTCAGTGCTGGTGATACGTTGTTGCTGGGTAAGGCCGGCAAGCCGGTGCGCGTGCGTGGCCTGCATGCACAGAACCAGGCCGCGCTGGTGGCTGAGGCGGGTCAGCGGGTGGCGCTGAACATCGCTGCCGAGCGCCTGACCGTGGAGCAGGTGCACCGGGGCGACTGGCTGGTACCCGAATGGTTGCACGCACCCAGTGTAAGGGTGGATATCGAGCTGAACCTGTTGCCGGGCGAAACGCATACCTTCGAACACTTCAGCGCCGTGCATGTGCACCTTGGCACCCAGGATGTAACCGCCAGGGTCGCCTTGCTTGAAGGCCAAAGCCTGGCGGCCGGCCAACGCACGTTTGCCCAGTTGCTGCTGAATGCGCCGCTGCAAGCGGTGCACGGCGACCGCCTGGTGCTGCGCGACCAACGTGCCCAGCGCACACTGGGCGGCGGCAAGGTGCTCGACCCGTTCGCCCCCAGCCGCCAACGCCGCACCGATGAGCGCCTACGGCAGTTGCAGGTGCTGCGTGATGCCGTGGATCTGGAGCAGGCGCTGCCAGCGCTGCTCGCCAGCGCCCCGGCCGGTATCGACCCACAGCGACTAGAGCGGCAGTTCAATCGCCTGCGCGAAACCTGGCATTTGCCGAAGGATGTACTGGTGGCTACGCGGCAGGGCCAACTGTTGTTCGCCAACGCCCAATGGCAGGCGCTCAAGCAGCAGGTGCTGGCGCAACTGGCGCGTTTCCATGAGCAAGAGCCCGACCAGCTCGGCCCGGACCGTGACCGCCTGCGCCGCTTCGTAGCCTTGCCCCTGGAACGGCCGGCGTTCGTCAGCCTGCTGGATGAATTGCTCGAAAACGGCGCCCTGGCCAGCAGCGGGCCCTGGCTGCATCTGCCCGATCACAAGGTGCAGTTGAGCGAAGCCGACAGTGCATTGTGGGCACGTTTGCAGCCCAGGTTGCTGGCAGGGCAATACGATCCACCCTGGGTCCGGACGCTGGCGAGTGAGGAGAGTTGCGCCGAAGCCGATGTGCGCCTGTTGCTGCGCAAGTTGGCTCGGCTGGGCTTGGTGCATCAGGTGGTGCGTGACCTGTTCTACCCAGAGGCGACGTTACAGCGCATGGCAGAGCTGCTGCTGGGGCAGGCCCGCGAAACGCCAATAGTGCAGGTTGCCGCGTTTCGCGATATGTTGGGCATCGGTCGCAAGCGCAGTGTGCAGATTCTGGAGTACTTCGACCGCATCGGCCTGACCCGGAGGGTGGCCGACCAGCGTCACATCCGCGCCGACAGCGCCCTGGCCCAACAGCAGGCCAGGCACTGAATTCAAGGAAGGCAATCGCGCCCGGTGGCGCGGCCGGGCTTCAAACCCGGTTGGGGACGGCAGCCGTTCCCGGGCAGGTTCGACTCCCGCTGCCTTCCGCCATTTTTCTGGGTACCAAGGCCGCTTCTACGCCCGTTCCCCACACAGGTCCAGCGCAAACCACTGCTCGGCGGCTTCGACATCCAACCCAGCCCCCAGCAGCGCAACCATCTTGCCCAGCGCTGCCTCACGGGTCATGCCGCCACCACTGATCAGGCCGGCCCCGCGCAAGCGGTTACCTGCCGCATAGGTATCGAACACCACGGAGCCTTCTGGGCACTGGCTGATAGCCGCCAGCATCACGCCGCGCTGGCGTGCCGCGCTCAGCACATCAAGCAGCGCTTGGTCATCCGATGGACCCGTACCGCTGCCATAGCACTCCAGCAGAACCCCTTGTACACCGCTGTCGATCAGCCCCTGCAAGTGCTCGGCCTGCAGCCCTGGGAACACCGGCACTACGGCCAGGTTGACCGGCTGGCGTGGATGCATGTAGCCAAGTTCGGCGGGAATCGCCGAGGCCCGCTCACCACCCCGATGGCGCGGTAGAGCGGCAAAGGCATCGAACGCTTCGCTGCGCAGCTTGGACGCCCGGCAGCCATGCAGCAGTTGGCCGTGGAAGTACAGATGCACCCCACCTTCCAGGCCTTGTTCGAACTGGCGCAATGCGCCGCACAGGTTGGCCCAGGCATCGCTACCCGGTGCACCAGCAGGCAGCATCGAGCCGGTCAACAGCACCGGTACGGGCAGGCCCAGCAACAGGAACGACAACGCTGCAGCGCTGTAAGCCATGCTGTCGGTGCCATGCAACACCAACACGCCATCATGGCCTGCAACATCCACGGCTTCGACGATGGCATCGCGCATCGCCAACCAGTTGTGCTGTTGCATGTTGGCGCTGTCCAGCAGCGGGTTCAGCTCTTGCAGCGCCCATTGCAGCTTGGGTGCATCGGCCATCTGGGCAAAGTGTTCACGCATCCGCGCTTCGAAGCCACCGGCCGGCGCCAGGCCTTCCGGGGTTTCGAGCATGCCGATGGTGCCACCGGTATAGAGAACGAGAAGATTCTTTACTGCACGCATGGCAAGCATCCGTAGCGGTGAGCGGAGAAAGAAAAGCCGCCCGCGGAAGGGGCGGCTGGGCAGGGAGGATATCAGCGCTGCGGCTGAGCTTGGCCGGCTGCTTTGTCAGCGGCTGTTTCCACCTGCGGATTGGCAGGCCAGGCATTACGGTCCAGGTCCAGGTCGGCGAACTTAGATGAGTCGAACACTGGCTGATGCACACCGGCCTTGCGCTGGTCGTCGTAGTCGCGCATGACGCGCAGGCCGACCTTGAACAGCAGGGCCAGGGCGACCAGGTTGACGAAGGCCAGGCAAGTCATGGTGATGTCGGCGAAGGCGAACACAGTCGACAGGTCTTGCATCGACCCCCAAACCACCAACGCCAGCACCAGGCCACGGAACACCATCAGCACCACACGGTTGCGGCTCAGGAACTGCAGGCTGTTCTCGCCCAGGTAGTAGTTGTAGAGGATGCAGGTGAACACGAACAGCGACAGCGCCACGCTGACGAACACGCGGCCCCAGTCACCCACCACGGCGGCCAGCGAGTTCTGGGTCAGGACAATGCCGTCGCCCTCGAAACCAGGGGTGTAGAAGCCCGACAGAAGAATCAGCAGTGCGGTGCAGGTGCAGATCACGAAGGTGTCGAGGAACACGCTGAAAGCCTGCACCACGCCCTGCGCACCCGGGTGTTTCACGGCCGCCACGGCCGCCACGTTCGGCGCACTGCCCAGGCCCGCTTCGTTGGCGAATACGCCACGTTTGACGCCCATGACGATGGCGCTGCCGAGCAGGCCACCGAAGGCCGGGTCGAGGCCGAAGGCGCTCTTGAAGATGGTTTCAAGCATGGCCGGCACATGTTCGATCTGGGTGCCGATCACGTACAGGGTCACGCCGATGTAGGCCAGGGTCTTGACCGGCACCAGCAGGTCCGACACCGCAGCGATACGCTTGATGCCGCCGATGAAGGTGACGGCCAGCAGCACGGCCAGGACGATACCGGTGTGTTTCGGGTCGAAGGCGAAGGCGTTCTGCAGCGAGTGAGTCACGGTGTAAGACTGCAGGCCGATGAAGGCGAAGCCGTAGGTGACCAGCAGCAGGATCGAGAACACGATGGCCATGCTTTTCAGCTTCAGCCCGTGCTGGATGTAGTAGGCCGGGCCACCGCGGTACAGGCCATCGCCATCCGCGCGCTTGTACACTTGGGCCAGGGTACATTCGAAGAAGCTGCTGGACATACCCACCAGTGCGGTGACCCACATCCAGAACACGGCACCTGGGCCACCCAGGGTCACAGCGATACCGACACCAGCGATGTTACCGGCACCTACGCGGCCGGCCAGGCTCAGCATCAGCGCCTGGAAGGAGCTCAGCTGGCCTGCCTGGCCACGCAGCGATTCCTTGAACACGCTGAACATATGGGCGAAATGGCGGAACTGGACGAACCGGGAGCGGAGGGTGAAGTAGCTACCCAGCCCTACGATCAGCACGATGAGGAGTTTCCCCGAAAGGAAATCGTTGATTACTTCGAGCATTGGAAAATGACCTCGATTCTTATTCTTCGTGTGGAAAGACCAGCGGACGGCAGGCGCACCGCTATTCGTTGGGGCGCATGGTTGGCTATGACAAGAGTGGTTACAATTTCGCGGATTGCTCTGAGTTGATGCGACTTGATGCTACAATGGCGTCATTCGCGTCACCTGGATTACGCACATGAGCGATCATTTCGCTACCAACCTCAAGCTGGCCTGCAGCCATTACCGCTCTATTTCCGAAGTTTGCCGCCAGCTGTCGATCAACCGCGCACAGTTCAACAAGTACCTGAGCGGGCAGAGCCGTCCGACGGCTTTCAACCTGAAGCGCATCGGCGATTTCTTCGGCGTTGAGGATTACGAGTTGAACCTGCCGGCCGAGCAGTTTGCCCGGCTGATTGGCGCACGGGTGTCGATTCTGGCCGAGCAGCCCAGCGACCCGATCAGTGAACTGTTCCGCCCGCTGCACGATCATGCCGGCAACCTGTCGCGCTATTGCGGTTACTACTTCGAGTATTCCAACTGCATGTCGGTGCCGGGCACGATCCTGGTGTCACTGGTGCACCTGTGGGAGGAGCGTGGCCGCTTCCTGTTCGAGCGCCAGGAGCGTCAGGAGCGCTCCAGCGCCACTGACCAGCATGCCGAGGTGCGTTGCCGTTATCTGGGGGCGGCGTTCCAGCTGCAGGACCGTTTGTTCCTCATCGACTACGAGTCGCTGACGTTCAACGAAATGAGCCAGACCATCCTCATCCCCAGCTTCAAAAGCCGAATCACTCGCCTGAACGGCCTGAAGGCCGGTGTGTCCAGCGGCGACCGGCGCAACCCGGCCTGCACCAGGGTGGTGTGGGAGTACCTGGGTGAGGAGATCAATCGCATCAATGCTTACCGGCAAGTGAAACTGTACCGGCCGGATGATCCGCGTATCGATGATGATGTACGTGAGCGGCTAAGCGTGAGGCCACTGAGTAACGGTTTGTTTGAAATCGAGTAACTGCCTACGGTCAGGCGTCTTCGAGGATGAAGGTTTCCACGGCGCTCGCAACCTGATCCGCAATCGCTGGCGTACTGCGTAAATGGGCGGCGATGCCATGGTCGCAGTCTGTAAGAAACACGCATTGCAAACGCGCGGCTGCAACTGATTGCATCAGGGCCTGGGTGACCTCCTCAGGAATCGGGCTGTAGCGCTCGGCGCCGGTCAGCCACAGGCTGCCTGCGCTGGTGCCTGGGCCTTTGCCGAATCGCTGTGAGTTGAGCCCGTCATATTCGCCTATCACCATCAGCACTCTGCCTTGGAACTGCTTGAGGAAGGCGTAACTGTCGCAATCGAGAAAGCCATAGGGTTTTCTGATGGCGGCTGTGAATGCCGGACCGAAGGGGGCCTGGTGAGCATGGTCTGGATAGACTGCTGGGCAGACCAGCACGATGCTGTTCACCTGCGGCAATTGTGCTGCAAGTTTCAGCGCAATTGCCGCGCCCAGGCTGTGGCCAATTATCGTTCGGCATTGAGGTGCGATATGCGCGTGGAAGCGTCGTGCCTCATCAAGGTTCGTAGCCAGTGAAGGCGAAGCTGCACCAGGTTCACTGGCAAGGCTATGGCCTGACAGATTAGCAGTGAGCGAACCTATGCCTGCGGCTTGCAAGCGATAGAGCAGGGGGTTGAGCCGGGTAAAGTCGGAGCGCGCGCCACCCAGGACGAATGCAGGCCCTGCGCGCTCGATATCGGGTACCAGCAATCGGGCCTGTTGCTGGTAGGTTCCGAATACTTCGTCGATGAAAAGTTCTTTGCCTGGGGCGGGTTCGTCAAACTGCCATTTCAGGCGCTGAGAAGATCCCGTTTGCAAGTGCATGGTGCCCTCTAAAGTAACAGGTTAAGCCACTCGCCGAGTGGATTGCTCGTGTCGAGCAGTAATTTGAGTGCCATGAGGATGCAGACACTGACCAGCAGCGGCCTTATGAGCCTCGTGCCGAAACGAACTGCGCAGCGTGCACCCAATTGCGCGCCCAGAAAGGCGGCAAGCGCCATTGCCAGCGCCAGCGACCAGATAATCGCTCCGCTGAGTGAAAAGACTGACAGTGCGCCCAGGTTGCAGGCTGCGTTCAAAAGCTTGCTGGTGCACACGGCCTGTATCAAGTGCTGGCCCAAGAGAATTACGCAGGCCAGCATGAAGAACGAGCCGACGCCAGGGCCAAATACTCCATCATAAAACCCAATGAACGGTGTAACCGCCACACAAAACAGGCTAGTCGACATCTTCGCCTTGCGCGCTTGTTCATTCGGGCTTGGACTAAAGGCAAAGTAGGCTGCTATCAGGATCAGCAGCGGGGGGACGCATGCCTGTAAAAGGCTTTTGGGCACATACGTTATCGACAAGGCTCCCAGAGCGCCGCCAATAAACGACATGACCGCCATCGAGCTGCCTCGTCTCCAGTCGATCATGCCTTTGCGGGCAAAGGCGCAAGTAGCCGAAACCGTCGCTGAAGCTGCCTGGAATTTATTAGTGGCAATTGCCGCCAAGGGCTCTATACCGGCGATGAACAGTACGGGGAGCGTGATCAGGCCACCGCCTCCGGCGATAGCGTCGAAAAAGCCGGCCGTGAGTGCGACGAGTGCCAGTATCAGGACAAGCGTTAAATCGATTTCAATCATTGGGTATTTTTCGCTAATCAGCCACGCACCAGCAGCGGATCCTCAACAAGTACCAACGGTGCTGCGAAGGGGGAGTATCCGAATTGACGAAGGAGAAGGCGCCGGTTGTCCTCAACTGTCTGGCGACCGTGCAACGCTCTGCTGTTGTTGATTAACAATGCACGGTCGGGCTGCAAGACAAACACCAGTGGTTGTACGCTACTCAGCATTTTCCGAAAAGTACTGAACGCGCGTGCTGCAGCGCTGCAAGCACGCTCATTCAAACTGAAGCGGTAACTGTTGAAGCGTACAGAGAAGCCACCGTTAGGCTCGAACTGAAGCATTGAAACTGCTTCACCTGCTTTGCCTTTTCCGTCAGCAA
>NZ_BCBQ01000065.1:0-37051 GCF_001320885.1 Pseudomonas sp. NBRC 111140 | reverse complement strand
TGGCTGACTATAATGGATCAACCCCACCTCGTAGCCCAGGCTGCTGTCAAACTGATGCTTGTAGCCCAGGTAGCTGTCCAGACGCAGGGTCGAATTGGGGGTGACGCCCATGCTTGGGGCGTACTGGCCCAGGTACCAGCCACTGGCGTGGCTGAAATCGAGGCCACCGTGGAATGCGCCGACGGCGCTGGGTGAGATAAGCCCTTGCGCCATGCTGCGCGAAGGCGTGGTGCCGAGTGTGAAGTCGAAATCGCCCAGTTGGCGTTTCATCTGCTGGGCCAGCAACACGGGGCTGAAAAGCACTGCAGCACTCAGCAACAGAAGGGGCCTGATCATGGTCTCCGTCCTGGAAGGCTTGCGGTTGAGCGGTAGAGGATACCTGCGCAGGGGGAGGGATGGAACCGTTGGCTGGCCTGTTCAGCCTTTGGTCGAGCGGTCAGCGTCGACGGCTTCGGTCACCACAGGCAGGTTGTCGGCGCGCTGGATCACCCGGCGTTGCTGCTCGTAGTCGTCAAGGGACAGGCTGCGGCGCTGCAGCGCTTCGAGCTGCAGCTGGCGGGCTTCTTCTGCCGTGTACGGGCGCAGTTCAGGGTGGCTGGCACATCCGCTGCTGATGGCGATGGCAAGCACGGCAAGGGCGGCGGACAGCAGGCGAGCCAGGGTATTCATCAGGTAGCTCCAGGGAATGGGGTCGTGGGCGGCGAGTCGATAGCGCTAGGTTATGTGGCCACGGCGTTCGGTAGAAATTGCCATTCTCGATAGTGACTATCGATGGTTCCTGAGGAGCCGGGAGGGCGTGATGGGGCAAGGCGAACAACCGCGTAAATGGGGTGTGCTGGAGCCAATCGACCGGATTACCGAAGTCATCTTTGGCCTGCTGATGGCTATGACCTTCATCGGCTCGCTCAGCGTGGCCACGGCAGGGCGCGAAGACGCTCGGCTGATGCTGGTCGCTGCGCTTGGCTGCAACCTGGCCTGGGGCCTGGCCGATGCGGTCATCTACCTGATGCGCACCTGGACCGAGCGCACCCGCGCACGTACTTTGCTGGCGCGCCTGCAGGCCGCTGAGGATGGCCAGGGGCGCAGGCTGATTGCTGATGCACTGCCAGAACGCATCGGCCTGGCACTGGATGACGAAGGGTTGGAGATGCTACGTCGCCAGATGCAACGTGATGCCGCCCGCCCGATGCCGGCGCGCCTGTGCCTGGATGATTTCAAGGCTGCGCTGGGGACATTCCTGCTGGTGGTGCTGGCGACGTTCCCAATGGTTATCCCGTTCCTGCTGATAGACACCACTGGCACGGCCATCCGTGTCTCGAACTGGGTTGCCTTGGCCATGCTGTACCTGGCGGGCTGGCTGCTGGCGCGCTATTCCGGTGGCCGCACCCAGTTGACCGGCGTGGTCCTGGTAGCTGTGGGCGCGTCACTGATCCTGGCGATCATTGCCCTGGGTGGTTGAGCAGCGCCCGATCAGCACCTATGTCACGGGCACGCTCGCGGCCTTGTTGTTTGGTGTGGTGTTTGTCCTGGCTAGAGCACAAAAAGTTTGCGCCTTCGCATCTGGCCAAACCCGCCGCCGTTGCTACCCTTATTCCACGCGGTCTGACCTCATGGGGATTAGCGATGCGCACGCTATTGTTTGCTGTCCTGTCGGCACTCCTGTGCCTGAGCGCGGCGCCCGGGCTGGCGCTGGCCGAAGACGTACCCGCACCGGACCCAGCCCCCCCAGCCGAGACGGCTGCAGCCAAGGACCCGGTCTTCAGCCAGGAACAACTCGATCAGATGACCGCGCCCATCGCGCTGTATCCTGATCCGCTGTTGGCCCAGGTGCTGATGGCGTCGACCTACCCAGGGCAGGTCAGTGAAGCGGTGACCTGGTCCAAGGCCAACCCCAAGGCCACCGGCGACGAGGCGGTCAAGCAAGTAGCCAAGCAGCCCTGGGACCCGAGCGTACAAGCCTTGGTGGCATTCCCGCAGGTGCTGGCGACCCTTGGCCAGGACCCGGTCTGGGTACAGCGCCTGGGTGATGCCTTCCTCGCCCAGCCCGACGATGTCATGGGCAGCGTGCAGCGTTTGCGTCACCAGGCGCAGGCTGCCGGCAACCTGCAAAGCAACCAGTACCAGAATGTGACCGTGCAAACCACCACGGCCCCTGCAGCGGCCCCTGCACCCGCACCCGCTTCCGGCGGCACCCAGGTGGTCACCGCCAGCGCGCCGCCCACCACCATCGTCATCGAGCCGGCCGACCCACAAGTGGTGTACGTCCCCAGCTACAACCCGACCACCACCTATGGCACCTGGGCCTACCCGGCCTCACCGCCGGTGTACTACCCACCACCACCGATGTACTACCCCGGCTCCGCACTGGTGGCAGGCCTGGCCTTCGGTACTGGCGTTGCGATCGTCGCCTCGTTGTGGGGCGACTGTGACTGGGGTAACAATGACATCGACATCGACGTCAACCGCTACAACAACATCAACGGCAACAATCGCATCACCAACAACCAGAACAAATGGCAGCACAATGCCGTCAACCGTGACGGTGTGCCTTACCGCGACGCGCGCAGCCGTCAGCAGTACGGCCGCCAGTTGGACGGTGCCACCCAGCGCAGCGCATTTCGCGGTGATGACGCACAACGTGCCCAGGCGCGTGACAAGGCGCGTGCCTCCATGGACCGAGCGGGTATCGAACGCCCAGCCACCAGCAACATTCAGGCACGCCAACAAATGCGTGAAGCGAAGTCGGGCAATGCATTGGGCAACCGTGTACAGCCCCGTGGCGACAATCCGAGGGTTGCCGACCGTCAACAGCAGGCACGCAACACTCAGGGCCGGCAGCAGAACAACCAGATGGATCAACGCCGGCAAGGGCAAGCGCGGCAAGTCGGTCAGAATCGTCCTGTGAATACCGCAGGGCGTGCCCGTAACAACGCCTTCGATGGCGTACGCTCGCCATCGCGCACCAATGCGCAGGCCAACCGTGGTCGCACCAGCCAGGCGTTTGCCCAGCGGCCCAGTGCATCGCGTGCAGCCGGGCACCAGATCTCTCGGCCCAGTGCACCCGCTCGTCGTGGCGGAGGAGGTCGTCGATGAAACGTCCAGCACTGGCGGCAATGCTGCTTACAGTGGGCTTGGCCTGCGCATCCCTGGCCGCTGCCCAGGACGCTTTCCCGACCCCAGAGAAAGCCGTTGAATCCTTTGTCGCGGCGCTGGGCACGGAGAAAGCTGATGAGGCCCGCCTGACCCAGTTGCTGGGCGACGACTGGCGCACCTACATCCCGCGCGGCGGAGTGCAACGCAGCGACGTGGACACCTTTCTGGAGCAGTACCGTGCGCAGCACAGTATCGACATGGCAGGCGAGGGCAAGGCCATCCTGGCGGTGGGCAGCGATCACTGGACCTTGCCCATTCCGTTGACCAAAAGTAGCCAAGGCTGGCGCTTCGACCTCAAGGCCGGCAGCGCTGAAATCCGCGCCCGGCGCATCGGCCGCAACGAGCTGGGCGTGCTGCAGTCGCTGTTGGCCTATCACGATGCGCAAATGGACTACGCCACCCAGGACCATAACGGCAACGGTGCGCTGGAGTACGCGCAGAAAATCTTCAGCGACCCCGGCAAGCATGACGGTTTGTACTGGGATGACGACGGCGATGGCCAGGTCAGCCCGCTGGGGCCGCTGTTTGGCCAGGATGTGATCGGTGATGACTGGTATGGCTACCACTTCCGCATCCTCGACGCACAAGGCCCATCCGCCCCTGGCGGCGCCTACAGCTACCTTATCGGCAACCAGATGAGCCGTGGCTTCGCCATGGTCGCCTGGCCGGCCAAGTACGACGACACCGGGGTGATGAGCTTCATGATCAGCCATGACGGCCAGGTGTTCGAGAAAGACCTCGGGCCGCACGGTGACAGGCTGGCCAAGGAGATGAAACGCTTCGACCCGGATGACAGCTGGAAGGTGGTGGATGTGCCGGCGGGGGATTGATCCTGTTCCAGCAGCACGTAGCCATAATCGCGAGGCTGGCGCAACGGGTCGGTGTGCATCGTAGGAATCTTCGCTTTCGGCTCAATGGGTGCCTGCAGCCCGTACCTCCCGCGCCGTGCACCCATACTGCTGGCGAAACGCGCGGGTGAACTGCGCCTGGTCGGTAAAGCCCCAGCGCAATGCCAGTTCGCCGATGGCCAGGTGGCAATGCGGGTCACGCAATTGCCGGTACACGGCCTCCAGGCGCAGCTGGCGTATCCACTCACTCAGGGTGTAGGGCGTGATCACGAACAGCTTGTGCAGGTAGCGCAGCGACAGCCCGCAGGCACTTGCAATGGTTTGCGGCGACAGCTCGGGGTCGCTCAGGTGTTGCTGCACATACTGTTCCACCCGCGTCAGGTGCAGGGTGCTGAGGTTGCTGCCTTCGCTACCCAGCACTCGCTCGTCCTGTTGCAGGGCCAGCAGCAAGGTGGCCGAAGCCTGTTCCAGCAGCAGATGCCGGGCCGCGATGGGGCTAGCGTCGAAGTGGCGGGCGCACAGGTCCAACTGTTCGACAAAAATGCGCCCCAAGCCCTGGCGGGCATCGAAACAATGCCGGGTATAGCGCCTGTGCCCCAGCAGGTTGGCCTTGAGTGCACGCTCGGGCAGTTTGAGCACCCACAGGTCATTCAGCGTGCCGTAATGGAAGCGGTAAGGCGCATCGCCGCGCTCGACGATGAAGCCACCTGGGCGGCAGCTGATCTGATGACCGTCCTGTTCGAAGTGCACCTCGCTGCGATGCGGCACGGTCACCAGGTAGAACGCTTCTTGGTCCTGGCCGATGTGCGCCTTGCTGCGCGAGTAGCCCAGCTGGCTGGAACGCAGGCGCGACAGGCTGAGTGGGGTACTTGGCGTGCTCCAGCGCTGCAAGTGGCCATCGAACGGTTGTTCGGCGGCAAACTCCAGGCTCAGCGGGAAATAGGTGTCACTGATGGCTTCGGCCCAGCGCGCCTGGCGTTCGGGCTGTGGCCAGCCGAGGGTCGAGAGTTCTGTGGGCATGGTGGGTCCTTTTTCAAAGAGGGCAGCATTGAAAAAAGGAACTGCAGGCAAGCTACTCAAGCAGCTCTTGTTATTGTGCAAAACGCCTGGCAGCGCAAAGCTGCCAGGCGGTTATCAGGCCCATGATCGGCGCGCGCCGGCCTTCAGATCAAGCCCCGCGTGTCACCCGGTAGGTCGCCGAAGGCTCCAGCCGTGCCTGCCAGCCAGGCGGCAGCACGATGTTGGTGGTGTCTTCCTCGATCACGCAGGGACCATGCACGGTCTGCCCGGGCAGCAGGTGGTTGCCATTGAACACCGGTGTGGGCTGCCATTGGCCGTCGGCGCTGAACAGCATCGGACGCACGCTTTGCGCCTGCGCCGCGGGTGGCTCGGCCGGGCCCTGCAGCTCGGGTTGCGGCGGGCGTGGCAGGTGGCCGATCACCGAGCACTCCAGGTTCACCAGCTCCACCGGGCTTTCAGGCTCGCTGTACGAATACAGGGTTTGGTGGCGGCTGTGGAAGCGGCTGATCAGGGCGGCCAGGCCTGTGTCATCCAAGGCATGCTGTTCCAGCTCCACGCTGCATTCATGGATCTGCCCCAGGTAGCGCATTTCCAAGGTGTAGTGGCAGCTGCTGGCCTGGTCGCCAAAGCCGTCTTCGCGCAGGTTGGCCAGGCCTTGCTGACGGAGCTCGGCAAGGGCCTGGTTGAGCTGCACCAGGTCCACGTGCCCGCAGTCCAGGCGCATCGACAGGCTGGTGAGCTGGTCGTAGCGCACGTCGGAAAGGATCTGGCCGAACGCGCACAGGCCCGACGCCACCTTGGGGATCAGCACGGTGTGCATGCCGATTTCTTCGGCCAGGCGCACCACGTGCATGCCTGCCGCACCGCCTGCGCCGATCAGGGCGAAGTCGCGCGGGTCGTGGCCGCGCTCGATCGACACCCGGCGGATGCCGTTGACCATGTTCAAGTTGACCAGGGTGGTGATGCCGAATGCGGCGCGTTCCACGCTGATACCCAGTGGTTCGGCTATCTTGCTGCGGATAGCGTCCAGCGCGGCCTGGCGGTTCAGGCGAATGCTGCCACCCAGCAGCGCGCCGTCTGGCAGGTAGCCCAAGGCCAGGTTGGCGTCGGTGACCGTGGGTTCGCAGCCACCTTTGCCGTAGCACACGGGCCCAGGCATGGCGCCGGCGCTGCGCGGGCCCACCTGGAGCATGCCGAACTCGTCCAGATGAGCGATGGAGCCGCCGCCGGCGCCCAGGGTCTCCACTTGAATCATCGGCACGCCGATGCGCTGGCGCAGAAAGTCCACGTCCTTGCTGAAATTGGTGCGCCCGGCGTTGGTCAGGGTGATGTCGAACGAAGTGCCGCCCATGTCCACGGTAATGACGTTGTCGATACCGAACGGCTTCGCCACCGCCAGCCCGGCTTGTGGCGCCGAGGCCGGGCCGGAGTTGATCGCATTGACAGCGCGCTCACGCATCAGGTACCCAGGCGCCAGGCCACCGTTGGACTGGAAGTAGCGCACCGGCTGCTGTGCGCCAAGTTCCTGGAACAGGTTGTCGATGCGCGCCACGTAGCGTGCCATTACCGGGCTGAGGTAGGCGTTGACCACGGTGGTGGAGGTGCGGGTGTACTCGCGAATCTGCGGGAACACCTCGCAGCCGGTGCAGACGAACACGTCGGGCAGGGCGGCCCGTACGAGCTCGGCGGCCCGCTGCTCGTGGCTGGGGTTGCGCACCGACCACAGGAAGGAAATGGCCACGGCCTGCACGCCTTCGGCCCGGAAGTAATCGATGGCCGCATGGACAGCGGCTTCGTCGAGGGGGCTGTGCTCACGGCCATCGCCAAGGATACGGCCGCCAATTGGGCGGCGCAGGTGGCGTGGGGCAAGCATGTGTGCCGGCGGGTAATGGGCGTCGTAGCGGTGGCCTTCTTCCTTGTGGCCCAGGCGGATTTCCAGGCTGTCCTCGTGCCCCTCGGTGCACAGCAGGCCCACCTTGACCCCGGTGCGCTCGATCAGCGCGTTGAGGGCCACGGTGGTGCCGTTGATGCACAGGTCACAGTTGGCGATGAGTTCGGCCGGGCTGCGCCCGGTGGCGTCGGCGATCTGTGCCAGGCCGGCGCGAATGGCCAGGGTGCCGTCTTGCGGCGTGGAAGGGGCCTTGAACAGCTGCACGCCGCCGTCGCGGTCGGCCAGGATGAAATCGGTGAACGTGCCGCCGGCGTCGATGCCCAGGCGATATTGGTTACGCATGATGGTTCTCCGGTCAGCGCGGGGCGCGGGCAAGGCGGGTGGCGGTTTCGTCGAGGTGGCCTTGGTCATCGAGGACCACGCCATACTCCAGGGCTGCCCCTTGTGGCGAGACCAGGCCATTGCGCACATCCTCCAGCACGGCTGCGACCGGGCGACGCAGCGGGTCGCCGTAGCCACCACCGCCGGGGTTGACGTTGATGATGCGTTCGCCTGGTTGCAGGGTGAGCATGGGGTTTTGCGTGTAATGGTCTTCGCTGCCGTCGGCGTGGCGATGGATCAGCCGGCCCAGCTTGGGCTCAAGCAATGCGTTGCGTGCCCCGGCGGCACCGGCGGTGGGCAGTTGGCGGCCCTCGCCAAAGCCGACCACGGTCATGGCGTGGTCCAGTGGTTCGATCTCCAGGCGGGTGCCCGAACCGCCACGGAATTCACCGGCACCACCACTGTCGGCCATCAGGCTGTAGCGGTGGATCAGCACCGGGTAGGCGTGTTCGAGCAGCTCGATGTCACCGCTCATCAGCGCCCCGAAACAGCACAACGGGCCGCAGGCGTGCCAGCCATCCATCACCTTGTTGGCGCCGGCACCGGAAATGATCGAGGCCAGCACCATGGTCACGTACTCGCTGTTGCCGTTGCGCGGGTCATGGCCGGCGATGTTGATGCCGCTGGTATGCCCCCAGGAGGCCGTTACCCGCTGTGGCGAAGCCTGTTCCAGCGCGGTGCGCACGGCATCGGCCAGGGTTTCCATCGGCGTGGTGGTGCAGTTGACGTGGGGTGCGGGTTCTTCGGCATTGCACAGCGTGCCTCTGGGCCCGACATCGACCGTGACGCAGCGGTACAGCCCTTCGTTGTAGGGGGGCGCCACCTGGGCGAACATCATCAGCCCCAGGTACACACCCGACACCGAGTTGCCCTCGTAGGAATTGATGAAGTACGGCACTTGCGGCGGGCTGTCGATGCGCACGTGGGCCTGGTCGCCACGTATCTGTACATGGGCGGTGATGGCCAGTTCGCCCAGGCCATGGCCGGCATCTTCGAGCACGGCGGTGCCGCTGTAGTCACCGTCCGGCACATCACGCAACAGTGCGCGCATGTGCCGGTCGGCCATGTTCTTCAGTTCGGCGATGCAGGCCCGCACCTGCGCCACGCCGTACTTGTCGAGCAGTTCCAGCAAGTGCCGCTCGCCGACCTTGCAGGCGCCATACTGGGCATTGAGGTCGCCTTCCTGATAGGGCCGGGCGCGCATGTTGGTGAGCATGAAGTTGATCACGTCCTCACGGCGTTTGCCCTTTTCCCACAGCTTGACCGGCGGAATGCGCAGGCCTTCGGCGTAGATTTCCTTGGCATCTGGGTTGTAGCCAGCCGGTACCGGGCCACCGATGTCGGTCAGGTGGCCTTTGCACACGGTCCAGAACACCAACTCGCCCTGGTAGTACACCGGCTTGTACATGCAACAGTCGAGAATATGGCTGCCCTTGTAGGCCGGGTCGTTGTGGTAGATCACGTCGCCTTCTGCGATGTCGTCGCCGAAGAACTCGGCCACGCATTTCATGGCCGGGATCAGCGAACCCAGGTGGATGGGAATGTCCTGGCCTTGCAGGATCATTTCCGGCAGGTGATCGAACAGCGAGTTGGAATAGTCGTGGGCCAGGTTGAACACACTGGAGCGCCCGGTCTTTTCCAGGGTCAGGGTCATTTCGCGTTGCGCTGTCTCCAGCGCACCCCGGACAACCGCAAGGGTGATCGGATCTACTGTCTGCATAGGTCACCAACGTTTGTTCTTGTGCTTTGGGTGCGTGCCGCCAGAGGGGCGGCGCGTGGTGACAGGCTACGGGGCAGGGCGAGGGAAGGATTGTCGTTGGGTGTACTGGTTGTTGCGTTTGGGCGCACACGGCGACAGCTCCCCCAGGGTGGGGTGCGCAGCAGCGCCAACTTATTGCAGGTGAAAACCTTACGGTTTCAACATCTGCCGCACCAGCCATTGCCCCGCCGGCCCCAATGCCCGCCGGCTAGACCAGACCACATCCATATCCACTCGGCGTGGGTAACCCGCTATCGGCAACTCCACCAGCCCATTGCCAAACCGTGCCACCAGCGCCCTGGGCAGCTCGGCCCAACCAAACCCGCGCACGGCGAACTCCAGCAGGGTGAGGTAGTCCGGTGCCGACCAGGCCTGGCCGCGGCCGCGGTGCAGGCTGGGGGCATAGGTCTTGATATACAGCTGCCGTGCATGCTCCAGGTGCTGCGCCTGCACCTGCGCCAGGCTTGCCAACGGGTGCCCGCTGGCCACGTAAACGCCAAATTCCGCCTGCTCCGGCAAGCGCGCCACGGCCACGTCGGCGGGGTAGCTGGGTTGGGTGGCAAGAATGCCGACATGGGCCAGGCCCTGTTGGATCATTTCGATTACATCAGCGTCCTCCGCCGGGCCGCAGCGCAATTCAGTGTGTGAGTACTGCTGGGCGAAGCGGGCCATCACCGCGCCCTGGAACGTGACGCTGTAGCTGTCCGACATCACCACCGATACCAAGGGCTCGACGTTCTGTGCCAGTCGCACCGCCAGCGCATCGAGCTGGGCGCTGGCATCGAGAATCGCCTCGACATGGCTCAGTACCTGCCGGCCCGCTTCATTCAGCGTGGGGTGGCGGCCACCGCGATCAAACAACGGGCAGCCGATATCAGCCTCGAAATTGGCGATGGCGATGCTGATGGTGGACTGACTTTTGCGCAGTTTGCGCGCTGCAGCAGAGAACGAACCCAGCGATGCAGCTTCGACAAACGCGACCAGAGCTTCGGGTGAATAGCGCATGGTATTGATAAAACCGATAGTAGCTATGTCGTGAGTATCAGTTTTATCAAAGAAAATAGACAGCACGACTCACGCAATGGATGGAATTTGCAATGAAACACGTGTCCTTTACCGAACGCCTGGTTCACGCCGTTGGCTACGAAGTGTTCGCGGTGTTGCTGTGTGCGCCGCTGCTGTCCTGGATCATGGGCAAGTCACTGGCGACGGCGGGCGCGCTGGCTGTGACCCTGTCGGTCATCGCCATGTTGTGGAACATGGTCTACAACGCGCTGGTCGACCGCTACGTGCAGGCCGAGCGTATCCACTGGAAGGCCCGTGCGCGTTTCGTGCACGGCCTGGGCTTCGAAGCCGGGCTGGTGGTGTGGTGTTTGCCGGTGGCGGCGTGGATGCTGGATATTTCGCTGGCGCAGGCGTTCATGGTGGAGCTGGGCTTCTTCGTCATCATTCTGCCCTACACCGTGCTGTACAACTGGGCCTTCGACAAAGCCCGGCATCTGCTGATGCAGCGTCGCCTGGCGTGAAGATTCTGCCAGTGTCGACAAAAAAAAGGGCATGCCATCGCTGGCATGCCCTTTTTCAAATCGCTGAAGCGCCTCAGGCGACTTTGACGATCCAGCCAGCCGGTGCTTCAACGTCACCGCTCTGGATGCCGGTCAGCTCGTTGTAGAGCTTCTGGGTAACCGGGCCGACCTTTTCCAGGTCGTGGAACACGTGCAGCTTGCCGTTGTACTCGATGCCGCCGATCGGGGTGATCACCGCAGCGGTACCGCAGGCGCCAGCTTCGATGAAGCGGTCCAGCTTGCTGATTTCGACATCGCCTTCGATCACGGTCAGGCCCAGGCGCGATTGCGCCAGTTCCATCAGCGACAGGCGGGTAATGCCTGGCAGCACCGAGGCCGATTTCGGGGTGACGAACTCGTTGTTGGCGGTGATGCCGAAGAAGTTGGCCGAACCGACTTCTTCGATTTTGGTGTGGGTCAGCGGGTCGAGGTAGATGGCGTCGGCGAAGTTGGCTTTCTTCGCTTCAGCGCCCGGCTGCAGGCTGGCAGCGTAGTTACCGCCGACCTTGGCTGCGCCGGTGCCTTGTGGGGCCGCACGGTCGAAGCTGGAAATCTGGAAGTTGTGCGGCTTCATGCCGCCCTTGAAGTACGAACCAACCGGGATGGCGAACACCGAGAAGATGAACTCGGGGGCGGTGCGCACGCCAATGTTGTCGCCGGTGCCGATCACGAACGGGCGCAGGTACAGGGCGCCTTTGCCGTGCGGTGGCACGAATTTTTCGTTGGCCTTGACCACTTGCTTGCACGCTTCGATGAACACATCGGTCGGCACGTGCGGCATCAGCAGGCGAGCGCAGCTGCGCTGCATGCGAGCGGCGTTCTGGTCTGGGCGGAACAGGTTGATTGAGCCGTCCTTGCAACGGTAGGCCTTCAGGCCTTCGAAGCACTGCTGGCCATAGTGCAAGGCCGTGGAGCCTTCACTGATGTGCAGTACGTTGTCTTCGGTCAGGGTGCCCTTGTCCCACTCGCCATTGCGCCATACGGACAGGTAGCGTTTGTCGGTCTTGATGTAGTCGAAACCCAGCTTGTCCCAATTAATGCTTTCGTTGCTCATGACACCCTCATTGTCTTGCAAGTGCCCGATCGCTCGGGCTGCTGTTATATGCGCACCATGCCACCTTAATACATCCTTGGCGGATCGGGAACGGCCAGTCACGAATTGATAGCGTGCGATGCATTTTTCGCAGCACATGGCTGCGCCTACAAGTGCAGGTATTCATCGAGCGCCAGGTTTTCCAGCAATACCGCATCATGGGACGCCACCATCAGCGCCCCGCGAAATTGCCCAAGCATGCGTTCCAGGGCTGTCAGCGATGGCAGGTCCAGGTGGTTGCCGGGTTCGTCCAGAAGCAACAGGTCGAGCGGCCGTTCGCGGTATAGCACGGCGGCCAGCGCCGCCTTCATCCGCTCGCCGCCGCTGAGCAGGCTGCTGGGCAGTTCGACACGGGCCGCATCCAGGCCCAATTGCGCCAGGCGGCTGCGCAACTCGCCCTGGGCCAGCATCGGGTTGGCTTGGCGCAGGTGTTCGAGCACGCTGCCGTGGCCCGCTAGCGTGTTGCAGTGCTGGTCGAGCAGGGCGGTTTCGCCACTGAGGCGCACATTGTCGGGCGGTGCCGGCAACTCCCCGTTCAGCAGCCTGAGCAGGGTGGACTTGCCACTGCCATTGGCGCCGATCAGCCCCACGCGCTGGCCCAGGCACACACGCAGGTCAAGCGGTTTGCGGGTGCCACGCGGCAAGCGAAGTGCCTGCAAGGCCAACACTTCTCGGCCTGGATGACGCTGAGGTGTAGGCGCGTGCAAGGTAATAGCGCTGTCATGCTCGACCTCACGGGCGGCGTCACGCACTTTACCCACCAACGCTTGCTGGGCATCGCGATGGTCGCGGCGCTGCTTGCCAGCAGTGGCCTGGCTGCGCTCCTGCTGGCGGTCGACCAGGATCTTGGCCTGGTTGGCGTGCTTGGCCTGGCGCCCGGCCCGCGCCTGATGGCGCTCCAGGTCTTCGCGCTGGCGCTGCAGTTCACGGGCCTGGCGTAGCTGCGCCTGCTTCAGCCGGGCAAGGTGCTGCTGGGCCTGCGCCGTCTGGTTGGCTTTTTGCGCTGCATAGATGCTGTAGTTGCCACCATAGCCCTGCAAACCCAGGCTGGATAATTCAACAATGCGTGCCATGTGCGCCAGCAGGCTGCGGTCGTGGCTGATCACCAGCAAGCCACGGTCCCAGGCTTCGATCATGCTCAGCAGTTGGGCACGGGCGTCGCTGTCCAGGTGATTGCTTGGCTCGTCGAGGATCAGGTAGTCGGCATCGCTGAGCCACGCGCCAATCAGCGCCACGCGCATGGCCTGGCCGCCGCTCAGGCTCCGTGCGGGCTGGCGCCAGTCGAGTTGGCCCAGGCCGTGGCCCTGAAGCTGGCGTTGCAATTGCTCGCGGATATCCCAGCGCTCGCCAACGGTGTCGAAATCGTGGGGCTGGATGCTGCCTTGCTCGATACGCTCCAGCGCCGCAATCACCGGCCCCACTTGGGCCAGGTCGGCAAGCGTGGCGCTGCGCTCGATGACTTGCTGGTCCAGCAAATGGACAGGCCCGAGGCGCCGGCAATGGCCGCTGCTCGGTTCACGCTGGCCGGCAAGAATCTGCCCTAGCAGGCTTTTGCCCACGCCATTGCGCCCGACCAGGCCGGTGCGGCGTTGGTCGAAGGTTTCGTTGAGGTTGCTGAACAGCAGCCTGCCATCAGGCAAGGCCAAGGAGACGCTGTCCAGCGTCAGAATCGACGTGTTCGTCATGCACAACTCCACAAATGCCGCGACATCTCCGGAGCGAGCCGGAGGCTGAAGACTGGCCGTCGAACGGACGGCGGCATCAATGGCGCATTGGACGAACACCTCGTAATTGGAGAGCGCGTAGCCTAACGGACCGTCCGGGGCCGGGTAAAGCACCGGCCGCCGGTTGGGGCCTCAGCGTTGCGCCTGCAAGCGTTTAGCCCAGTCCCCGGCGTGGCCGTGCGCGCAGGCTTG
The DNA here is from genome assembly GCF_001320885.1 of Pseudomonas sp. NBRC 111140. Taxonomy (NCBI): domain Bacteria; kingdom Pseudomonadati; phylum Pseudomonadota; class Gammaproteobacteria; order Pseudomonadales; family Pseudomonadaceae; genus Pseudomonas; species Pseudomonas sp. NBRC 111140. The sequence goes on along the minus strand of NZ_BCBQ01000065.1, from coordinate 23,425 downwards.
TTCACTGTCGAACCGCACATGCCAGGCCGGATGGTCCAGCTGTATGCCGGCTTGCTCCAGTGCATGGCGGGTCAACGCCAGCATGTGCGCCTTCGCTTCGCCCGCGACGGCAGCGGCTTTGTCGGCCTCTTGCTCAAATACCCAGGTAATACGAAGGCTGCCCGGAAAGTCCTCGGGGTCGAGGCGGTGAGTGAGCCAGCTGAAACCGACGATCTGCGCCTTGGCGGTTTCGCAGGCATCGGTCAGGCACGCCACCAGCTCCCGCTCCAGGCGGGCCATTTCGCGTTTGCCCAGTGCCTTCACGGGTTGGCCTCGTCATCGATCTGCTGGCAAAAGCGCAGGCGGTTGCCGAACGGGTCCCACACCTGCATCTGCAGGCCCCAGTCCAGGCGCTCGGCCTCTGGCCGGGCGTAACCGTACTGTTTGTCCTGCAGCTCGCGCTCCAGCGCGCGCAGGTCGTCGATGCGGGCGAACACGGTAGAACCGGGGCATGCATCGCCATGGTGCTCGGAAAGGTGCAGGATCAGGCCGTCGCGGTGAATCTGTACGTACAACGGCAGGTCCGGGCTGAAACGATGCTCCCAGTCCAGGCTGAAACCGAGGAAATCGAGGTAGAACTCCTTGGCCTTGTCGACCGAGAAGATGCGCAGTACGGGTATGGCGGGGGCGAGGGGCATGGGACGTCCTTGACCGTGGGCAGAGTCGCTACTGTAACGCAGTAGAACCAAGAGTGGTCGACCAGCCCGCCGCAATGGTTGACCACCCGCCAGCCACTGCGTAGCCTTGCCAGTTCGAGGTTCTTCGGCCAGGCCGAAGCTAAGATGGGAACGCGGTACATGCCGCGGCTGCCCCCGCAACTGTAAGCACCGACAACGGATCGACACTGCCACTGCGCCAGCGCGCGGGAAGGCGTCATCCCGCCAGCCCGCTGTTCAACCGAACGGGGGCCTGGAACGGTGCGAGCCAGGAGACCTGCCTCGTCACGTTTTCGACTTTCAACCGGGCGGGGTGATCCGGTGGCGAACAAGCCCGGCCAACCTCTGGCCCGTGGCTGTCGTCCTGCATGCCCGCGCCACACTGCCAAGGGCAATGCGACATGAAAACACTGGCCAAGCTCCCCGTCACCATCGTCACCGGCTTCCTCGGCTCGGGCAAGACCACCTTGCTGCGCCACATGCTCGACAACGCCCAAGGCCGCCGCATCGCGGTCATCGTCAACGAATTCGGCGAGCTGGGCATCGACGGCGAAATCCTCAAACAGTGCAGCATCGGTTGCACCGAGGAAGAAGCCAGCGGCCGCGTCTACGAACTGGCCAATGGTTGCCTGTGCTGCACCGTGCAGGAAGAATTCTTTCCGGTGATGCGCGAGCTGGTGGCACGCCGTGGCGACCTCGACCACATCCTGATCGAAACCAGCGGCCTGGCCCTGCCCAAGCCTTTGGTACAAGCGTTCCAGTGGCCGGAAATCCGCAACGCCTGCACCGTCGATGCGGTCATCACCGTGGTCGACAGCCCGGCCGTGGCCGCTGGCACCTTCGCCGCCTACCCGGACCAGGTCGATGCCCAGCGCAAACTCGACCCTAACCTGGACCATGAATCGCCACTGCACGAGCTGTTCGCCGACCAGCTGGCCAGCGCCGACCTGGTGGTACTGAACAAGGCCGACCTGATCGACGCCGACGGCCTGGCCAAGGTGCGCGCCGAAGTGGCTGAAGAACTGCCGCCGGCCGTCAAGGTGATCGAGGCCAGCAGCGGCAAGCTGCCACTGGAAGTGCTGTTGGGCGTGGGTGCCGAGTCCGAGGCGCACATCGATGGCCGCCGCACCCACCACGACACGCACCACGACGGCGACGACCATGACGATCATGACCACGACGCCTTCGATTCCATTTCCATCGACCTGCCCGAGGCCGACGAAAGCCTGCTGCTCGACGCACTGACGCAACTGGTGGTGGAGTTCGGCATCCTGCGTGCCAAGGGCTTCGCCGCCATCCCGGGCAAGCCGATGCGCCTGCTGGTGCAAGGCGTGGGTACCCGCTTCGACAAGCACTTCGATCGCGCCTGGCGCAACGACGAGCCGCGCATCACCCGCCTGGTGCTGATTGGTCAGGACCTTGACGCTGTTCAACTGGAAGCGCGCCTGCGCCAGGCCCTGGGCGCCTGACCCATGCACCTGCTGCGGACCCAGCCCGGCGGCTTCGTGCCGGATGACAGCATTGCCGACCTCGGCCAGACACCCGCCGAGCTGGTGATTCTCTGCAGCGGCGATTCGCACCTGGCATTGCTCGCCGATACCGCCGAGCAATTGCCTGAAGACTTCCCCAGCCTGCGCCTGGCCAACCCGATGCAGGTGCAGAACCATGCCTCGGTCGACTTGTACGTCGACCAGGTGCTGCGCCACGCCAAGGTCATTCTGGTGTCGCTGCACGGTGGCGTTGGCTACTGGCGCTACGGCGTCGAGCAACTGGTCGAATTGGCCGCCCGTGGCGTGCAACTGATTCTGGTGCCGGGCGATGATCGCCCGGACCCGGAACTGACCAGCTTGGGTAACGTTTGTGGCGAACAGGCCGAACGCCTCTGGCACTACCTGCGCCAGGGCGGCAAGGCCAATGCCATCAACCTGTTCAATTGCCTGGCCAGCCAGTGGCTGGGCCGTGACTACGCCTGGGACGAGCCACAGCCTTTGCCACGCACCGCCGTGTATCACCCGGCCAAGGGGAGCGTTGCGCTAGAAGACTGGTACCCGCACTGGCACCCGGATTACCCGGTGACGCCGCTGTTGTTCTACCGCTCGCACCTGCAGGCGGCCAACACCGCCTTCATCGACGTGTTCTGCCAGCGCCTGCAAGCAGCCGGGCTGAACCCGTTGCCGATCGCCGTGGCCAGCCTCAAGGAAAGCGCCTGCCTGGAGCAGGTCGAAGCCTGGCTGGACGAGGTCGGCGCTGAAGTGCTGGTCAATACCACCGGCTTTGCCCTGTCCAGCCCAGAGCGCCCCAACCTGCGGCCGTTGCGCCGTGATATCCCGGTGTTGCAGGCCATTTGCGCGCAAGACAACCAGCCTGGCTGGGAAGCCAGCGAGCAGGGCCTGGGCGCGCGTGACCTGGCCATGCACATCGCCTTGCCGGAGCTGGACGGGCGCATCATCACCCGTCCGGTCAGTTTCAAGGACATGGCCTGGCGCAGCGAGCGCAGCCAGTCCGACGTGGTGTGCTACCGCGCGCACCCCGAGCGCATGGACTTCGTCGCCGAGCTGGCCCGCCGCTGGGTTGAGCTGGCGCGCCTGCCTAATGCCCAAAAGCGTATTGCCCTGGTGCTGGCCAATTACCCGACCCGTGATGGCCGCATTGGTAACGGCGTCGGCCTGGACACCCCGGCAGCGGCGCTGAACATCCTCAAGGCGCTACAGGCCGAAGGCTATCCGCTGGCCGATTTGCCGAGCAGCGGCACGCAACTGATTCACCAACTGCTCGGTGGCGTGACCAACGACCTCGACCACCTGGACCAACGCCCCTGCGCCCAGAGCCTGAGCCTGGCCGACTACCAGGCTGCATTCGAGCGCCTGCCCGAGGCCAACCGCCAGGCCGTGCTGGAACGCTGGGGGCCGCCCGAGCAAGACCCGATGTACCGCAGCGGCCGGCTGATGGTCGCCGGCTTGCGCTTTGGCCTGACTTTCGTCGGTATCCAGCCGGCGCGGGGGTATCAGGTGGACCCGAGCGCGGTGTACCACGACCCCGACCTGGTGCCGCCGCACGGCTACCTGGCGTTTCACTTCTGGCTGCGTCACGCCTTTGCCGCCGACGCGGTGATCCATGTCGGCAAGCACGGCAACCTTGAGTGGCTGCCCGGCAAGGGCGTGGGGTTGTCGGCACAGTGCTGGCCGGATGCGCTGCTCGGCCCGCTGCCGAACATCTACCCGTTCATCGTCAACGACCCGGGCGAGGGTGCTCAGGCCAAGCGCCGCACCCAGGCGGTGATCATCGATCACCTGATGCCGCCGCTGACGCGTGCCGAAACCTATGGGCCGCTGCGCCACCTGGAACAGTTGGCTGATGAGTTCTACGAAGCGCAGCTGCTCGACCCACGGCGTGCTCGCGAGTTGCAGCGCGATATTCTCGAACTGGTAAAAGCCAACCACATCGACCGCGAGTTGCAACTGGAAGGGCAATTGGACGATGCCGCCGTATGGCTGCCACGCCTGGACACCTACCTGTGTGACCTCAAGGAATCGCAGATTCGCGATGGGCTGCACGTGTTCGGGCAGTCGCCTGAAGGGCGCCTGCGCCTGGATACATTGCTGGCGCTGTTGCGGGTTGAGCGTGGCGACGGTCGCGGTGGCAATGCCAGCCTCCTGCGGGCGCTGGCCAAAGCACTGGTGCCGGGCTTCGATCCGCTCGACTGTGACCTTGGGCAGCCGTGGCAGGGTACACGCCCTGAACAGCTGCAAGCCATCGGCAATGACCCTTGGCGCACGTGTGGCGATACCCGCGAGCGCCTCGAACTGTTGGCACACCAGGTGATCGGGCAGGCGCTGGAAGGCACTGCAGCGTTACCCGCCCTAAGTGAATGGCAGCCGGTGCACGACGTACTTCAGGCCCTGCGTGACGCGGTGGCACCCAGCCTGGACGCCTGCGGCACTGCCGAAATGAATGGCCTGCTGGCGGCATTGGCGGGGCGCTTCGTGCCCGCCGGCCCCAGCGGCGCACCCAGCCGCGGGCGCCTCGACGTGCTGCCCACCGGCCGCAACTTCTATACCGTGGACGTGCGCAACCTGCCCACCACCACGGCCTGGCGCCTGGGTTTCGCCTCGGCCAGCCTGATCCTCGAACGCCACCTGCAGGACCACGGCGATCACCTGCGCCAGCTCGGCCTGTCGGTATGGGGTACGGCGACCATGCGCACTGGCGGCGACGACATTGCTCAGGCCATGGCGCTGATGGGCGTGCGGCCGGTGTGGGCCACTGGCAGCCAGCGCGTGGACGATTTCGAAATCCTGCCGCTGAGCTTGCTCGACCGCCCGCGTGTAGACGTGACCTTGCGCGTTTCCGGCTTCTTCCGCGATGCGTTCGGTAACCTGATCCGTCTGTTCGATGCCGCCGTGCAGGCCGTGGCCGCGCTGGACGAGCCCGACGACCTCAACCCCCTGGCTGCCCGTGTACGCAGCGAGCGGGCAGTGCTGCAGGCGCAAGGCGTGGACGCCGATCAAGCTGCTCGCCAGGCCGGTTGGCGGGTGTTCGGTGCCAAACCCGGCGCTTACGGTGCCGGGGTGCAGAACGCCATTGATGGGCGGCTGTGGCACAGCCGTGACGACCTGGCTGAGGTCTACCTCAACCATGGCGGCTATGCCTACGGTGGCAGCGACGATGGCACCCCGGCCCGCGCCCAGTTCGCCCAGCGTCTGGCCAAGGTGCAGGCGGTGCTGCAAAACCAGGACAACCACGAGCATGACCTGCTCGACTCCAATGATTACTACCAGTTCCAGGGCGGTATGCTGGCAGCGTCGGAAACGCTGTCCGGGGCGGCGGTGGCCAGCTACCACGGCGACCACAGCCAGGCCGATCGACCGCGTATCCGTACCCTCAAGGAGGAGCTGAACCGGGTAATCCGTGCCCGTGCGCTCAACCCGAAGTGGATCGACGGGGTCAAGCGTCACGGCTACAAGGGCGCCTTCGAGATGGCGGCGACAGTCGACAACGTGTTCGCCTTCGACGCCACCACGCACCTGATCGACGACCATCATTATCAGGGGCTGGCCGATGCCTACGTGCTCGACCCGGCCACCCGCGATTTCATGCGCGAGCACAACCCCGAGGCCTTGCGCGACCTCACCGAGCGCCTGCTGGAGGCCCAGCAGCGCGGTTTGTGGCAGGCGCCGGGCAATTACCGCGAAGCCCTCGAAGAACAACTGCTCGACGGCGAGGAACAGGCTTGAAATGAGTGAACCCGTACAATTTCCGCTGGCGGCGGTGGTCGGTGCCGACGACCTGAAGCTGGCGCTGTGCCTGACCGCCATCGACCCGAAGATCGGCGGCGTGCTGATCGAAGGGCCGCGTGGCATGGCCAAGAGCACCCTGGCCCGTGGCCTGGCTGACCTGCTTGGCGAAGGCCCGTTCGTGACCTTGCCATTGGGCGCCAGTGAAGAGCGGCTGGTCGGCACCCTTGACCTGGATGCCGCGCTGGGGCAGGGCAAGGCGCAGTTTTCCCCTGGGGTGCTGGCCCAAGCCGACGGTGGCGTGCTGTATGTCGATGAGGTCAACCTGCTGCCGGACACGTTGGTTGACCTGTTGCTCGATGTGGCTGCCAGTGGCACCAACCGCATCGAGCGCGACGGCATCTCGCACCGGCACAATGCCCGTTTCGTGCTGATCGGCACCATGAACCCGGAAGAGGGCGAGCTGCGCCCGCAACTGCTCGACCGTTTTGGCCTGAACGTGGCGCTGGAAGGCTTGCCCGAGCCCGAGGCCCGGCAGCAGATCATTCGCCGACGCCTGGCGTTCGACAGTGACCCCAAGGCGTTCTGTGACCAATGGGCAACGGCCCAGGCGCAACTGCGTGAGCGCTGCCAGGCGGCGCGCCAGGCCTTGGCCCAGATTGCCCTGGATGATCAGGCGCTGGCCTGGATTACCGAGCGCTGCTACGCCGCTGGCGTCGACGGCCTGCGCGCCGACCTGGTCTGGCTGCGTGCGGCGCGCGCCCATTGTGCCTGGCGCGGTGCTGCGGCTATTGAAGAGGTGGATGTCGAAGCGGTGGCCGAGTTCGCCTTGCGTCATCGCCGCCGTGTCATGCCCCAGGCCAAAACGCCGTCGGCGCCGCAGCCGCCTGACCAGCAGCCCGGCCAACCGGGTGGCGGCAACCCTGGTGAACAGGGTGCGCAGGGCGACTGGGGGGCATTGCCGGCGCAGCCGGTGGCCAGCGGCGCACGCCGCGAGGTACCGAACTGGGCAAAAAAGCCCTGAGCATCCCCCAGCTACCTGCCAAAGGGGCGGATGCAAGGCCTGGTGCAGGCAAGCAGGGCGAGGCCAGCCGTGGCCGCGGTCGCAATGCGGCGGCCGGCCGGGTGGCCTGGCTACCGACATTGCTCAAAGGGCGGCCACGGCTGCGCCAGGACCTGTGTTGGCAACAGCGCCAGGCTCGGCCCGCAGAACTGTGGCTAGTCATCGTCGACGCGTCGGCCTCGACCCGTCGCCATCAGGCGCTGGCGCAGACCAAAGGGTTGCTGGCAGCGCTGTTCGATCAGGCTTACCGCCAGCGCGCCCGGTTGGCGTTGCTGACCGCCAGCGGGCGTACACCGCAGTGGCAGCGCCACGGCCTGAAGGCCTCGTCGGCTTTGCAACCCTGGCTGCAGGCGTTGGGTGCGGGTGGCGGCACGCCGCTGATTTGTGCATTGGAGCAGGCCCGACACTGGCTACAGGCACGACAGCGCGCCTATCCAGATGAAGCCGTGCGCTGCCTGGTGTTTACCGACGGTCGTCTGCAGCGCTGGGACACTGTTCAACCCATGCCCTGTGCAACGTTGCTGGTGGATATGGAATTGGCGCCGGTGCGTGTTGGCCGCGCGCAGCACCTGGCAGAACAGTTGCAGGCCGATTATCAGCACTTGCAACACTTCAAGGTCGTGGATTGAACCGTACTGGCGCGACACTATGTCGCAACAGGAAAAGTTGCCAGAACAGCAACTTTGCATCCGAACAAGTGCGTGGCGCTGCACGCACTTGGTTTACCGGGCGATATTACTTCGGCATCGACCACGGTTGCAGGTCGTAACCCTTTTCACATAATTCGGCGCGCACTTCTTCAATCAGGCTGGCCCATTGGGCCGGGTCGGAGTAGATACGCGAGGACACTTGCTTGGCGCCGATGCGGGTGCTGGTCCGGTCGATCACTGCCAGGCTCAGCTCACCAGTACCGTTGGGTGCATCCCAGGCTACGCACTGGAAAGGTTCGAAGGCGTGGTCGGCAATCAGCAGTGCTTCGTTGACACGGAGCGGGGCATTCATGGTTCGGTCTCTCTATGGTCCCAAACATCGAAGTGAAGTCCGCGTTGCTTCAAAGTCGCCTCAATGATCGCGAAGTGCAGCGCGGGGTTATGTGTACTGATGCTCGTTGTCCGGGGGCAAGTCACACATTGGTTGTAAATTTTTTTGTCAGAGGCATATTCGTTGTTGCCTGCGCCGCCATGTGATGTCGATAAAGTGCGAAAATTCCCGGGGCACTTTGTAAAAAAATGCGTCCGCAGACAAACGGTAGTGGGCACTGTCAACTTCGTTGCTACTGTTAAACGGGCGCCACAACTTGCTGTTTTACTTCAAAAAACCAAAAACTGGCGCCAAGGATCGGTCATGCAGCAGCCTGCCGCTCAACGCCGTTTGCTAATCGTCGACCCCTGCGACGACTGCCACCGCTTATTGCCTGGCCTGCGCAACGCAGGCTGGGATGTGGACAGCTGTATGCTCGGGGCCGCGCTGGACCATCCCTGCGATGTAGGCCTGCTGCGCTTGCAGGCCACGCACCTGAGGCATCCGGATGCGGTCAAGGACATGATCAAGCGCAGCAACACCGAATGGATTGCCGTGCTCAGCGCCGAACAGCTGCGCATGCCGGCGTTCGGTGATTTTGTTTGTGAGTGGTTTTTCGACTTCCACACCTTGCCGTTCGACGTCTCCCGCGTGCAGGTGACCCTGGGCCGCGCCTTCGGCATGGCCCGTTTGCGCGGCAAGGGGGCGGTCAAGGTCGATGAGGCGACCCACGAGTTGCTCGGCGAAAGCCGGCCGATCCGTGAGCTGCGCAAGTTGCTGGGCAAACTGGCGCCCACCGAATCGCCCGTGCTGATCCGTGGTGAGAGCGGCACCGGCAAGGAACTGGTGGCACGCACCCTGCACCGTCAGTCGCAACGCAGCGAGCAGCCTTTCATCGCCATCAACTGTGGGGCGATCCCCGAGCATCTGATCCAGTCCGAACTGTTCGGCCATGAAAAGGGCGCATTCACCGGGGCGCATCAGCGCAAGGCCGGGCGCATCGAAGCGGCCCATGGTGGCACGCTGTTTCTCGATGAAATCGGTGACCTGCCGCTGGAGTTGCAGGCCAACCTGCTGCGTTTTCTGCAGGAGAAGCACATCGAGCGGGTGGGCGGCAGCCAGCCGATCCCAGTGGATGTGCGAGTGTTGGCGGCCACCCATGTGGACCTGGAGCGGGCCATCGAGCAAGGGCGTTTTCGCGAAGACTTGTATTACCGCCTGAACGTGCTGCAGGTGGTGACCGCGCCGTTGCGCGACCGGCATGGTGACCTGTCCATGCTGGCAAGCCACTTTGCCCATTTCTACAGCCTGGAAACCGGGCGTCGGCCGCGTTCGTTCAGCGACCATGCCCTGGCCGCGATGGGCCGGCATGACTGGCCGGGCAATGTGCGCGAGCTGGCCAACCGTGTGCGCCGGGGGCTGGTGCTGGCTGAAGGGCGGCAGATCGAGGCGCAGGACTTGGGCCTGCAGCTGCTCGACCAGGAACAACAGCCGCTGGGCACGCTGGAGGAGTACAAGCAACGCGCCGAGCGCCAGGCGCTGTGCGATGTGCTCAACCGGCACAGTGACAACCTGAGTGTGGCGGCGAAGGTGCTGGGTATCTCGCGGCCGACTTTTTATCGATTGCTGCACAAGCATCAGATTCGTTGACTCCCCTTGCAGGTTTGACGTGGCATCTCCAGGGCCTGGCAGATCGAGCGCCGCCCGCGCGGCGCTCGATCTGCCAGGCGGCGAAGATGTCACGCCGAGTTTCACAATTCTTAACAAAGTATCAAATGAGACAAAATTGACTCATTTTGTCTTCGCTCATATCATTCGGGCCGTTTTTCCATTTGAAGCTCGGGTGAATCATGAGCAACTTGCGTGCAATAGGAATGGCCAGCTGCCTGGCGGCGGCAGTCGCGCTGGCCGGCTGCGGCGAAGCTGAAGCGCCGCCGTCTGCGGCCCACAGTGCCTTTCCGGTCCAGACCGTCACGGTCGCCAGCGAACCCCTGACCTTGGCGGCAACGCTGCCGGGCCGGGTCGAACCCATGCGGGTGGCCGAGGTTCGCGCCCGAGTGGCCGGCATCGTCCTGCACAAGCGCTTCGAAGAAGGCGCCGACGTAAAAGCCGGCGATGTGCTGTTCCAGATAGACCCGGCACCCTTCAAGGCCGCGCTGGCACGCGCCGAGGCCGACCTGGCCAGGGCCCAGTCGGTCATGTTCGAAGCCCAGGCGCGGGTACGCCGCTACGAACCGCTGGTGAAGATCGAGGCAGTCAGCCAGCAGGACTTCGACACCGCCAGCGCCGACCTGCGCAGCGGCCAGGCCGCTGTGCGTTCGGCCCAGGCCGATGTCGAGACCGCGCGCCTGAACCTGGGCTACGCCACGGTCAAGGCGCCGATCTCTGGCCGTATCGGCCGTGCCCTGGTCACCGAAGGTGCGCTGGTGGGGCAGGGCGACGCCACGCTGATGGCGCGCATCCAGCAACTCGATCCGATTTACGTCGACTTTACCCAGTCCGCCGCCGACGCGCTGCGCCTGCGCCAGGCGCTGAAGGAGGGTGCGCTGGCAGCCGGTGATCAGCAGGCCCTGACCGCCCAGGTGGAAGGCACCGACTACGAGCGCCAGGGTGCGCTGATGTTCACCGACGTCGCGGTCGACCGCGGCACCGGCCAGGTCACCTTGCGCGGCCGCTTCGACAACGCCGACGGCATCCTGCTGCCGGGCATGTATGTGCGCGTGCGCACCCCGCAAGGCACCGACAACCAGGCCATCCTTGTGCCGCAGCGCGCCATCCAGCGCGGCAGCGACGGCGAGGCGCGGGTCATGCTGGTGGGCATCGGTGGGGTTGCCGAGGCGCGCAGTGTGCGCACCGGTGCCATGCACGGTGCCCGCTGGCAAGTCACCGAGGGCTTGCGCCCAGGTGACCAGGTGATCGTCGGCAGCCCTGCCGGGCTGGCTGCGGGCATGCCGGTGGTGACTGCCCCGGCGCAACAAGCCGCAGCACGCTGAGGCGAGGGTAACGAGATGTCCAAGTTCTTCATCAAACGGCCGAACTTCGCCTGGGTCGTGGCGCTGTTCATTTCCCTGGCGGGGTTGCTGGTCATACCTACGCTGCCGGTGGCCCAGTACCCTAACGTAGCGCCACCACAAATCACCATCACCGCTACCTACCCAGGGGCTTCGGCCAAGGTGCTGGTGGACTCGGTTACCAGCATCATCGAAGAGTCGCTCAACGGCGCCAAGAACCTGCTGTATTTCGAGTCGACCAACAACTCCAACGGCATGGCCGAAGTGGTGGTCACCTTCGAGCCGGGTACCGACCCGGAACTGGCCCAGGTCGATGTGCAGAACCGCCTGAAAAAGGCCGAAGCACGCATGCCGCAGGCGGTGATCACCCAAGGCATCCAGGTCGAGCAGACCAGTGCCGGCTTCCTGCTGATCTACGCCCTCAGCTACAAGGAGGGCGCAGGCCAGGCCGATACCACGGCGCTGGGCGACTACGCCGCGCGCAACATCAACAATGAGCTGCGCCGGGTCCCGGGCGTGGGCAAGTTGCAGTTCTTCTCGTCGGAAGCCGCCATGCGCGTGTGGGTCGACCCACAGAAACTGGTGGGCTATGGGCTGTCGATCGATGACGTGAGCAATGCCATCCGTGGTCAGAACGTGCAGGTGCCGGCCGGCAGCTTCGGCAGCGCGCCGGGCAGCAGCCAGCAGGAGCTGACTGCCACCCTGGCGGTGCAAGGCACCCTGGACGACCCTCAGGCGTTCGGCCGAGTGGTACTGCGCGCCAACCCGGACGGTTCGCTGGTGCGCCTGGCCGATGTCGCCCGCCTGGAAGTGGGCATGGAAAGCTACAACTTTTCTTCGCGCCTGAATGGCAAACCTGCGGTGGCCGGTGCGGTGCAGCTGGCGCCGGGCGCCAATGCGCTGAAAACTGCCGATCTGGTCAAGGAGCGCCTGGCCGAGCTGAGCGCGTTCTTCCCCGAGGGCGTCGAGTACTCGGTGCCCTATGACACCTCGCGTTTTGTCGACGTGGCCATCGAAAAGGTCATTCACACCCTGCTCGAAGCCATGGTGCTGGTATTCCTGGTGATGTTCCTGTTCCTGCAGAACATCCGCTACACGCTGATCCCGTCGATCGTGGTACCGGTGTGCCTGCTGGGCACGTTGATGGTGATGAAGCTGCTGGGCTTCTCGGTGAACATGATGACCATGTTCGGCATGGTGCTGGCGATCGGCATCCTGGTCGACGACGCCATCGTGGTGGTGGAAAACGTCGAGCGGATCATGGCCGAGGAAGGGCTGTCGCCTGTCGACGCCACCATCAAGGCAATGGGCCAGGTGTCCGGCGCGATCATCGGCATCACCCTGGTACTGTCGGCCGTGTTCATGCCACTGGCGTTCATGTCGGGTTCGGTGGGGGTGATCTACCAGCAGTTTTCGCTGTCGCTGGCGGTGTCGATCCTGTTCTCGGGCTTCCTCGCGCTTACCTTTACCCCGGCCCTGTGCGCCACGATGCTCAAGCCGGTGGCCCCTGGGCACCATGAAAAGCGCGGCTTCTTCGGCGCTTTCAACCGTGGCTTTGCGCGGCTGACCGAGCGCTACTCGGTGATGAACAACGCCCTGGTGCGCCGTGCCGGCCGCTACATGCTGCTGTATGCCGGTATTCTGGCGATGCTCGGCTATTTCTACCTGCGCCTGCCGGAATCCTTCGTACCGGTGGAAGACCAGGGCTATGCGATCGTTGACGTGCAGCTGCCGCCGGGCGCCAGCCGCGTGCGTACCGACGCCACCGGGCAGGCCCTGGAGCAGTTCCTGATGTCCCGCGAGGCGCTGGCCTCGGCATTCCTGGTCAGCGGCTTCAGCTTCTCGGGCATGGGCGAGAACGCCGCGTTGGCATTCCCTACCTACAAAGACTGGTCGGTACGTAGCGCCGAGCAATCGGTGGATGCCGAAACCCAGGCGATCAATGCGCAATTTGCCAGCCATGGCGATGGCACGATCATGGCGGTCAACCCGCCGCCGATCGATGGCCTGGGCAACGCCGGTGGCTTCGCCCTGCGCCTGCTCGACCGTGGCGGCCTGGGCCGTGAGGCCTTGCTGGCGGCACGCGACAAGATCCTGGGCGAGGCCAACGGCAACCCAGTCATCCTTTACGCGATGATGGAAGGGTTGGCAGAAGCGCCGCAGTTGCGGGTCGACATCGATCGGGAAAAGGCCCGTGCCCTTGGCGTGCCCTTCGAAACCATCAACAGCACCCTGGCCACCGCCTTTGGCTCGGCAGTGATCAACGACTTCACCAACGCTGGCCGGCAACAACGGGTGGTGGTGCAGGCAGAGCAGGGCGAGCGCATGACCCCGGAAAGCGTGCTGCGCCTGTACGCGCCGAACGTCGATGGCCAGCAGGTGCCGTTCAGCAGCTTCGTCACCACCCGTTGGGAAGAAGGGCCGGTACAGATCGTGCGTTACAACGGCTACCCGTCGATCCGCATTTCCGGTGATGCCGCGCCGGGCTACAGCACCGGCCAGGCGATGGCCGAAATGGAGCGCCTGGTCAGTGAACTGCCGCCGGGGATCGGCTACGCCTGGACGGGGCTTTCTTACCAGGAGAAGGTCTCCAGCGGCCAGGCCAGCAGCCTGTTCGCCCTGGCCATCCTGGTGGTGTTCCTGCTGCTGGTGGCGTTGTACGAAAGCTGGGCGATCCCGCTGACGGTGATGCTCATCGTGCCGATCGGTGCGTTGGGCGCGGTGCTGGCGGTGATGGTCACCGGCATGCCCAACGATGTGTACTTCAAGGTTGGCCTGATCACCATCATCGGCTTGGCGGCGAAGAACGCCATCCTCATCGTCGAGTTCGCCAAGGAGCTGTGGGAGAAAGGCTATAGCCTGCGTGACGCTGCGATCGAAGCCGCGCGCCTGCGCTTTCGGCCGATCGTGATGACTTCGATGGCGTTCATCCTCGGCGTGGTACCCCTGGCGATCGCCAGCGGTGCCGGTGCTGCCAGCCAGCGGGCGATTGGTACCGGGGTGATCGGCGGCATGCTCAGCGCCACGTTGCTGGGCGTGCTGTTCGTGCCGATCTGTTTTGTCTGGGTGCTGTCGCTGCTCAAGCGCAAGCCAGCGCCGCAGGCCCAACCTGCCGAGGTGCTGGAGTGATGGCCATGCGTAATCTGTTCGTGCCGATTGCCATGGCTTTGCTGGCCAGCGGCTGCTCCCTGGCACCGACCTACCAGCGCCCCGAGGCGCCGGTGGCGAACCAATGGAGCGACGCCACCAACCACACAGGGCAGCAGGTGGACAAGCTGGGCTGGCAAGCCTTTATCGTCGACCCGACGTTGCGCCAGTTGGTGAACACGGCGCTGGACGACAACCGCTCGCTGCGCCAGACGCTGCTGGACATCGACCAGGCACGGGCGCAGTTCCGCATCCAGCGCGCGGACCGTGTGCCGGGGCTGAGCGCTGGTGCTTCCGGTAATCGACAGCACCAGCCTGCCGGGCTGTCCAGTGATGGCCGCGAGGGCGCCGCCAGCACCTATCAGGTTGGCCTTTCGTTGCCTGAGTACGAGGTCGACCTGTTCGGTCGGGTGAAAAGCCTGAGCGATGCAGCGCTAGAGCAATACTTGGCCACGGAGGAGGCTGGCCGTGCGGCGCGCATCGCCTTGATCGCCGAGGTGAGCCAGGCCTACCTGACCCTGGACGGTAGCGAGCGGCGCCTGGCGTTGATCCGGCAGACCCTGGCCAGCCGCGAGCGCTCGCTGGCGCTGATCGACCAACGCCGCGCCGCCGGGACCGCCACGGCGCTGGACCACCAGGAAGCGCTCGGCCTGGTCGAGCAAGCGCGCGCCGAGCAAGAAAGCAACCTGCGCCTGCGCCAGCAGGCCTACAACGCCTTGGTGTTGCTGGTAGGCAATAGTGAGGCGACCCAGGCTCTACCGGTCGAACGCCAGGCAGAACCCAGCGTGCTGCAGGACATTACCCCCGGTGCCCCGTCGGCGCTGCTTGAACGGCGCCCGGACATCCTTGCTGCCGAGCATCGCTTGCGGGCGCGCAATGCCGATATCGGCGCGGCGCGGGCGGCGTTCTTCCCGCGTATCAGCCTGACCGGCAGCTTGGGTACGTCGAGTACGCAGGTGTCTGGTTTGTTCGAGGGCGGTTCGCGTAGCTGGAGCTTCATGCCCCAGGTGTCGCTGCCCATATTCGATGCTGGGCGCAATCAGGCTGGGCTGAGCCTGGCCGAGGCGCGCAAGGATTCGGCGGTGGCAGCTTATGAAGGGGCGATCCAGCAGGCGTTCCGCGAAGTAGCGGATGCCCTGGCGGCCACCGATACCCTGCGCCGTGAGGAAGTCGCGCGGCGGGCCCTGGCCGCTACCAGCCGCGCCACCTTGACCCTGGCCAAGGCGCGCTATGAGGGTGGGATCGACAGCCACCTGCGTTACCTGGATGCGCAGCGTAGCGATTTTGTGAATGAAGCGGCGTACATCGAGGCGAGTACACAACGGCAGCTTGCGCTGGTGGACCTGTTCCGCGCCTTGGGCGGCGGCTGGCCGGCACGCGGCTGAAAAAGGCTCCTTTGGTTGGATGATCCAACCGCTTTGGCCCTTGGGACTTGTGCCCAGGGGCCTTTTTTTTGCGCGTAGGCCAATGGCCTCAACCCCTGGCCAGTGCCCCCTGCAGGAACAATTGCTCCAAGGCCTGCGCCGAATTGGCACTGGCTGCGCGCCCGCGCCGCTCGGCGTCGACCATGGCGTAGATCTGGGTGATGAACACTTCGGTAAACACCGCTGCGCTGATGTCGATGCGCAACACGCCCATCTGTTGCGCACGCAGGAAAAACGCATCCATCGCCCGGGTATAGGTCAACCAGCGGCGGTCTTCACTGTCGCCGAGCAATGTATCGGGGCGGTACTGAAACATCAGAAACACCAGCATTTCGCGGTGCTTGAGGTGTTCGGCAATCAGGTGACGCACCGCTTCCAAGGGGGCCGCGGTGTGCAAGGCGGCATTTGCAATCACCTGGTTGAGCACTTGCTCGCCGTGGTTTTCGAGCATGGCCACCAGGTTGTCGCGGGTGCCGCAGAAGCGGTGCAGGGTAGCTTTGCTGACGCCGGCGGTCTCGGCCAGTTCCTTGAGCGTGGCGCGCGGGTGGACCACGATGGCGTGGGCCAGGGCCTTGAGCAGGCGTTCATCGTGGGGAGTGGGGGTCATCGGCATGCCTCGCGTGGGGTCGCAGGGCAATTATTGTGCAGAAAATGGGGCATGGATCAAGCTTTAAGGTCTCATATGAGACTTTTTTGTGTCTTGGCTGGCCGCCCCGCCGCACAGGGCTACTCCCACAGGGTGCAGGAGCAGCTTTGTGCGGCGAAAGGGCCGTTACCGGCTAACGATCAATGCGCCCCGCGCGGAATCGTCTTCAACAGGTCTTCCGGGCTGATATGCCCCACCACCTGCGCCACCGCGCTACCTGGGGTCGGCAGGTCGATGATGTGGTTTTTCATCTTGCCGATCACATGCATCTCGCACGGCTTGCAGTCGAACTTCAGGGTCAGCACTTCGTCACCCTGAATCAGCTGCATCGGTGCCACCTTGGTGCGCACACCGGTTACGCCTTTGGCCTGCTTGGGGCACAAATTGAAGGAGAAGCGCAGGCAGTGCTTGGTGATCATCACCGGTACTTCGCCGTGTTCTTCATGGGCCTCGTAGGCCGCGTCGATCAGTTGCACGCCGTGGCGGTGGTAGAAATCGCGCGCCTTCTGGTTGTACACGTTGGCCAGGAACGACAGGTGCGACTCGGGGTATACCGGCGGCGGCGTGGTCTCGGCCTTGCGCCCGCCGCGCGGGTGCGCCTGCACGCGTGCTTCGGTCAGTGCCTCGATGGCTTCGCGGCGCAGAGCCTTGAGCTGTGAGTTGGGGATGAAGTACGCCTGCGGGGCATCCAGCTGGATGCTGTCGGCATGGTACATCGTGGTACCCAGTTGGCCGAGCAGGTCGTGCAGTTGTTCCAGCGCCTGCTGCGGCTTGTTGGCTGCGCCGAACGGGCCGTCCAGGGCTACCTGCACGCTCACACCTTCTTCACTGCCAAGGGTAAGCATCAGGCGCTGTTCGCGCAGTACTGCGTGCCATTCCACACCGACCCGGCGCTCGGAGGAGGTGCGTTGCAGGGCTTGCTGCCAGTTGTGGTCGAGGTTGCGCGACAGCGGGTGGTTGGGCCGCAGCTTGTACAGGCCTTCGGGCATTTCGTTGGGTTCGACGCGGTAGCGGTAGCGCTTGCTGCCGTCTTCCTCGAACTCGCCACGTGGTTCGGCGATGTTGGCGCGAAAGCCCACCACTTCGCGTTTGACCAGCACATTGAGGCCGTCGCCGTTGGTCAGCGGTACGTCGGTGACCACTTGCATGTCACGCTTGCCGACCTTTTCCACCACACCCACCGGCAGGCCGGTGAAGGTTGGCGAGTCGAAGGCGCCGATATCGACCTTGCGGTCGGTGACGAAGTAGTCGGTGCTGCCACGGTGGAACGTTTTGTCAGGGTCGGGCAGGAAGAAGTGCTGGGTCCGGCCGCTGGACGCACGGGCGTATTCCGGGCGGCCTTCAAGAATGGCGTCGAGCTCTTTGCGGTAGTGGGCGGTGATGTTCTTCACATAGCCCATGTCCTTGTAGCGGCCCTCGATCTTGAACGAACGCACGCCGGCATCCACCAGGTCGGCCAGGTTGGCGGTCTGGTTGTTGTCCTTCATCGACAGCAGGTGCTTCTCGAACGCCACCACGCGGCCCTGGTCATCTTTAAGGGTGTAGGGCAGGCGGCAGGCTTGCGAGCAGTCGCCACGGTTGGCACTGCGGCCGGTCTGCGCGTGGGAAATGTTGCATTGGCCGGAAAACGCTACACACAGCGCGCCGTGGATGAAGAACTCGATGGCAGCATCGGTTTCAGCGGCGATGGCGCGGATCTGCTGCAGGTTCAGCTCACGGGCCAGTACCAGCTGCGAGAAACCGGCCTGGTCGAGGAACTTGGCCCGTTCCAGGGTACGGATGTCGGTCTGGGTACTGGCGTGCAGCTCGATGGGCGGAATGTCCAGCTCCATCACCCCCAGGTCCTGCACGATCAGCGCGTCGACGCCGGCGTCGTACAGCTGATGGATCAGCTTGCGCGCCGGTTCCAGCTCGTTGTCGTGGAGGATGGTGTTGATCGTGGTGAACACGCGTGCATGGTAGCGACGGGCGAACTCGACCAGTTCGGCAATATCGCTGACGTCGTTGCAGGCGTTATGGCGCGCGCCGAAGCTTGGGCCGCCGATATAGATGGCGTCAGCGCCGTGCAGGATCGCTTCACGGGCGATGGCCACGTCACGGGCAGGGCTGAGCAGTTCCAGGTGATTCTTTGGAAGAGACATGTCGTTATATTTTCGGGCTGTCACGGTTTAGGCGGGCATTGTAGCGGTGAAACGGGTTGGCGGCATCATCGGGGTGCCGGGAGGTGCAGGGTAAGGTGGGAGCGAGGACCGCTCCCACAAGCGCCGATCAGCGCTTGGCGGCCATTGCGGTCACTTCGACGCGCATGCCTTCGAATGCCAGCGAGGCCACACCCACGGCGGCACGCACCGGCCAGGGCTTGCTGAAGAAGCGCTGGTACACCTCGTTGAACGCGGCGCGGTCGGCCATGTCGGTGAGGTAGATGGTCAGGTGCAGCACGCGGTCCATGCCGCTGCCGGCTTTCTCCAGCGCCACTTTCAGCGCCTGCAGGGTGCATTCGCTCTGCTCGACGATGCCGCCCAGCTCCAGGCTGCCATCGGCGTGGGTCGGGATCTGCGTGGTGACCAGCACGCCGTTGTACTCGGCGACATCGGACGAAATCGATTCGGCGTCCGGGTCCGGGGTGTAGATGATGTCTGCATGTGCCATGGTGTGTTTTGCCTTGCTACGGAAGGAAAACGGCAAGCCTACGCGAGCGCACCAGCCCGGTCGAGGGTGCCCCGGTGTTTGAAATACGCGGCGTTCACCGTCAGAATCGCGGCCGATTGCAAAACCAGGGGTTTACGTTGAACGAACAGACTTTGTCCAGGCGCCTGGAGCGCGTGGCCGCTCATGTGCCGCAGGGCGCGCGCCTGGCCGACATCGGCTCGGACCACGGCTACCTGCCAGTAGCCTTGATGCTGCGTGGCGTGCTCGAGGCCGCCGTGGCGGGTGAAGTGGCCGAGACGCCGTTCGCTTCGGCCCAGCGCAATGTGCGCAGAAACGGCCTGCAGGAGCGGGTAACCGTGCGCCTGGCCAATGGCCTGGCAGCGATCGAGCCGCAAGACCGCATCTCGGTGGTGAGCATCTGCGGCATGGGCGGCGACACCATGTGCGAGATTCTCGAGGCCGGCAAGCAGTGTCTGGGCGGCGTCACGCGTCTGGTACTGCAGCCCAATGGCGGTGAGCGCGAGCTGCGCCAGTGGTTGGCGGGCAATGGTTACCAGATCGTCTGCGAAGAGCTGCTGCGGGAAAACCGCTTCGACTACGAAATCATCGTCGCCGAGCCGGGCAGGGTGGTGTATAGCGCAGAACAGCTGTACTTCGGCCCGGTACTGATGCAGGAAAAAAGCGAAGCGTTTCGGGTCAAGTGGCAGCGGATGCTGCGGCAGAAGCAGCAGACCCTGGCCAATTTCCAGCGGGCCCGTGACGCGGTGCCACAGGCGAAAATCGACGACTTCAATCAGCAGGTGGGTTGGATCACCCAGCTACTGGCCTGATTCACTGCTGCGAGCAGTTGCCCATTTCCCGGTAGTCGACTTCGCGCTTCTGGCCCTGGTGGTCGACGTACACCATGTGTGCGGTGCCCACCTGGCAGTCGGCGGCGTTGCTGGCCGGGGTGATGGAGATGACCTTGGCCACGTCCAGCGGCATGCCGTATTCATAGGTGTTGCTCACGGGCTGGTTGCTGGCCGTATCAGCGAAGGCACCGAACGAAGCCAGGGCAGCGGCAACGGCAAACACAGCGATCGAACGTTTCATGGCAGGCTCCTTTTTCAATGTATGACTAATGATGTATTCATTGGTCATCCACAATAAATGGGCTAACTCGTGATAGATTCCTGCCTGTAACGCAAGAATAAGACTGAACAAGGAGCACACCCTCATGGACATGCTGCATGCCATGCGTACCTTCGCTCGTGTGGTGGAATGTGGCAGCTTCGCTGCAGCCGCCAATGCCCTGGATATTTCCGCAGCACAGGTTTCGCGCATCGTCGCGGAGCTTGAGAACCAGCTGCAGACCCGCCTGTTGCACCGCACCACCCGGCGCCTGCGCATGAGCGAGGCGGGCGAACGGTTTCTGGAGCGTGCGCGGCAGATCATGCTGCTGACCGAGGAAGCGGTGGGCGAGGCCCGAGGTGCGCACCTCACGCCGCGTGGCCATCTGCGCCTGCATTGCCCGCACGGCCTGGGCCTGTTGTTGATGCCGCTGGTGGCCGGCTACAACGCACTGTGCCCGGAAGTGGTAATCGAATTGACCCTGTCCCAGCGCAACCCAGACCCGCTGGCCGAAGGGCATGACGTGGTGATCACCGTGGACGGTGCGCTGCCGGATTCGCAGTTGATAGCCGTGCCGCTGGGCAACATCTTCAGTATCCCTTGTGCGGCACCCAGCTACCTGAGCCGGCATGGCGTGCCCGAGCGCCCCGAGGACCTGCATGCGCACCGCTGCCTACGCATGGCTTACCCGATGTATGAAGGCGACTGGGTATTCCCCCAGGGTGTGGACCAGTGCGTGATCACACCGAGCGACAACTTCTCCACCAACGTGGCCGACGCCATGCTGGTGGCCAGTGAGTTGGGCATGGGGATTGGCCTGCTGCCGTTCTATACGGCCAGCCAGGCGATCGAGCAGGGGCGTTTGTGCCGGCTGCTGGCGCCGTACCGGCTGCGGGAAAGTGCGCTGTATGCGATGTACCCGTCACGGCATTACCTGGATGCCAAGGTGCGGACCTGGATCGACTACCTCAAGGAGCAACTGCCGGCGTTGTTCGAGGGGCATGCCAGGGTGGTGGATGATTCGAGGTATTGGCGCTGAAATACTGATCTGCTTTCTTGTAGGAGCGGCCTTGCGTCGCGATTGGGCCGCAAAGCGGCCCCAGCAATTTCGGCGTGTGACGCAGATTGTGGGGCCGCGTTGCGGCCCAATCGCGACACAAGGCCGCTCCTACAGGCCGCCGTATTACAGGGGATAGTGCTTCAGCTCGCGCGCAATCAGCATGCGCTGGATCTCGCTCGACCCTTCATAGATCTGGGTAATCCGCGCATCCCGGTAATAGCGCTCCACCGGGTAATCTTCCAGGTAGCCATAGCCACCATGTACCTGGATCGCCATCGAACACACCCGCTCGGCCATTTCCGAAGCGAACAGCTTGGCCTGTGACGCTTCCGAAAGGCACGGCTTGCCGGCGCTGCGCAGGCGCGCGGCATGCAGGATCAGCAAACGTGCGGCGTTCACCTGCACCTGCATGTCGGCCAGCAGGTTGGCGATGCTCTGGTGTTCGTTGATCGGCTTGCCGAACTGCACGCGGTCACGTGAGTAGACCAGCGCGGCCTCGAATGCAGCGCGGGCAATGCCCAAGGCCTGGGCGGCAATGCCGATACGGCCGCCTTCGAGGTTGGACAGGGCAATGGCCAGCCCCTTTCCACGCTCACCCAGCAGGTTGGCGGCAGGGATGCGGCAGTTGTCGAAGGTGACCGCGCAGGTGTCGGAAGCGCGGATACCCATCTTGTGCTCGCTGCGGTCAACCTTGAACCCAGGGTTGTCGGTGGGCACCAAAAACGCCGACAGGCCTTTCTTGCCCAGCTCCGGGTCGGTCACTGCGAAAACGATGGCCAAACCGGCACGGCGGGCGTTGCTGACGAACTGCTTGGCGCCGTTGATCACCCACTGGCCATCCACCAGCTCGGCGCGGGTGCGCAGGTTGTGCGCTTCGGAGCCGGCCTGCGGCTCGGTCAGGCAGAAGCAACCGATCACCTCGCCGCTGGCCAGCCGTGGCAGCCATTGCTGTTGCTGTTCAGCCGTGCCATAGGCCAGCAGCGGGCCGCAGCCTACCGAGTTGTGGATGCTCATCATTGCCCCGGTGGCGCCGCAGCCGGCGGCGATCTCTTCCACGGCCAGGGCGTAGGCCACGTAGTCGGTGTAACTGCCGCCGAAGTCCTCTGGCACCACCATGCCCAGCAGGCCCAGTTCGCCCATTTTGCGCACCACGCCATCATCGATCCAGCCGGCCTTTTCCCAGGCTTGGGCATGCGGGGCGATTTCGCCACGGGCAAAGTCCCGGGCCATGTCGCGGATCATGACTTGTTCTTCGCTCAGTTCCAGGTCTTGCATCTGTGTACTCCCGGGCTCACAGGCCTTCGAAGAATTGGTCGACCCGCTGGCGCTGCAGCGCGGCCAGGGTCGGCGGGTTCCAGCGGGGCTGCTTGTCCTTGTCGATGATCAGGGCACGCACGCCTTCTATGATGTCGCCATGCTGGAACCACTGGCGGTCCAGGTGCAGCTCCATGGCAAAGCAGTCGTCAAGGCCCAACTGGCGGCCCCGGCGCAGCATCTCCAGGGTAACCGCCATGGCCAGGGGGGAGCGGGTTTCCAGCTGGTCGGCGGTGGCCACCGCCCAGGCGTGGCTGTCGCCAATGCTCACCGCGCGCAGTTGTTCGACAATGGCAGGCAGGTCGGGCAGGGCGAAGAAGTGGTCGATGACCGGGCGCAGTTTTTCCAGTGGTGCATCGCCCAGCACCTGGGTGCCGAGCTTGGCCAGCAGGTTTTGCAGGTCTTTGAGCGGGGTGTCGCCAAACGTCAGCTGGTCCAGACCCTGGTCGAGGGCGGCGAGCTGGTCGCTGGCCAGGTACCAGTCGGCCAGGCCGCAGTACAGGGCGTCGGCTGCCTGGACCTGGGCGCCGCTGACACCCAGGTAGATGCCCAGCTCGCCGGGGATGCGCGACAGGAAATAGCTGCCGCCGACATCAGGGAAGTAGCCGATACCGACTTCGGGCATGCCCAGGCGGCTACGTTCGGTCACCACGCGCAGGTCGCAGCCCTGGGCCAGGCCCATGCCGCCACCGAGGGTGAAACCGTCCATCAATACCAGTATCGGCTTGCGGTAGCGGTGGATGACCAGGTCGAGGGCGTATTCCTCGACGAAGAAGGTTTCATGCAGCGTGTCGCCGGCTTTGAAGCTGTCGTGCAGCGAGCGGATATCGCCACCGGCACAGAACCCCTTGGGGCCTTCGCCGCGTAGCACCACGGCATGCACATGCGGGTCTTCGGCCCACTGGTCCAGGTGCTGGCGCAGGCTGCGTACCATGTCCAGGGTCAGGGCATTGAGGCCGGCAGGGCGGTTCAGGGTCAGGTGACCGATCTGGTTGCGGACTTCGGCCAGGATAGTGTCGGTTGCCGAGGCATTAGCGTGGGGAGTCATTGCG